>JAFWLX010000088.1 GCA_017510875.1 Atopobiaceae bacterium
ACAAAGGCATAATCGATGTGTGGAAGGTCCCCTACCAGGGCAAAGTGGAGCACGGGCTCGACACCAAGAACCTGCGAAGTCACAAAGTCAGCCATGGCAGCAGCCGTCATCACAGATATCACAAGTGGTGCATTAAACTCGCGATGAATCTCCTCAAGAGCAAACAGCACACCCGTAAGAGGAGCATGAAAAGCTGCGGACATGCCTGCGGCTGCCCCACAGGTAACCAGGACGTGCTCCTCCCCTTGCTCCTTTTTCAACAAGCGGCTTACACCTTTGCCCGCCATGCCACCAAGCAAGACCGAAGGTCCTTCACGACCCAATGAGAGTCCCGATAATGTGCACAGCACACCCTCGATAAACTTCACGACGCTCACGCGAAGCCATTGCATATTGAGTCTTCCTATAACCTCTGCGTCAAGTTGAGGTATACCTGAGCCTCGCGTGTTAGGCTCAAGATGCATAAGGAAGGCCACAAGAAATGACAACGCAAGCAGTGCTGCCATCCATCCTAGTTTTAAGGGCATGCTTCCCTCAAACGTAGGCAATGCCGAGCGCAGAAAGGTTTCGGCATAGGAAAGCGAGATTCTATAAAGTGTTATGATCACGCCTACCGCCAGTCCCACAATGGCACCCTCGCCAACCATGTCCACTTGCAGTCGACGCGAGTAATGGCGCTTGATAGAGGCGCTCTCGGGAGTGTTTGCTTCTTCTGTCATGCTAGCCTCGCAGCTTCATAGACTATGTTTATCCGGCTTACAGAACAAGGCGGCTCCGCCCAAGGGAGCCGCCTTTAATGGTTTGGGTTGCTTCAACCTATGATATAGGCACTCTAGCCTAGTAGGTTCCGCCTCCGTAGAATGACCACACGCTCGTCTCGCAGACGGTACGGCCAGGAGTGGGTGCATGGATCATACTTCCACCACCGGTGTAGATGCCTACGTGTCCCTCGCTGGTAAACACCAGGTCGCCCGGCGAGAGCTCGCTCATGTCGGTCTTCCAGCTGCCAGTGGACTGCAGCGAGTCAATCATGTCGTAGGTGGTGCGGCCACGTGCATAGCCGTAGCAGTAGCACACAAGACCAGAGCAGTCAAAGGACGAAGGACCGTCTGCACCGTACACATAGGGTGAGCCGATGGCAGCGTAAGCTGAGCTCAGTCCCCCGCCGCTCGCACCGTAAGAGGTGCCGCCGTTGCCCGAGTTGCTACCCGAGTTGCCACCGTTAGAAGAGCCACCCTCGTCAGCGTTCTCGTTTGTTCCGCCACCGTTGTCGCCTCCGTCACCGGCAGACTGCTGCTGGCCGCCGTCCACCGCCGCAATAGCTGTTTGGATCTGGGCGTTGGCAGCGGCTGCTTGCTGGGCGGCTATCTGCTCTTTGACCTGAGCGTCAAGAGCCTCGTAGTAAGCCCTGGCTTCCTCGACCTTGCTTGAGTAATCATCAACCTGAGCCTGAAGCTCGTTCACGGCCTGCTCTTGCTCAGCCTGGGTCTTCTCAAGGTCTTCCTTCTCGTCCTTCAGCTGCTTCTCGAGCGTGCGCACCTGGTTGATGGCGTCCACATCGCTTTTTGCCACCTTGTCCATGTAGTAGACACGGCTCACTACATCGTTCAGGCTATCGGCACCCAGAAGCACCGTAATCAGCGATGAGGGACCCGACTTGTACGAGCTGCGCATACGTGCGCTCAGAATCTCTTTAGCGGCTGTGAGGTTTGCCTGCGTCTCGTTAAGAGCTGCCTGCTTCTCGCCAATGTGATACGAGGTCTCCTCAAGCTCGGAGGTCCTCACGGCAAGATCATCCTGCAGTGTTGACAACTCGGCGCCATAGCTTTCAAGGCGCTGTGATGCCTCGGCAAGCTCGCTCTGTGGCGTAGCGTAAGCTACGGGGACACAGGTACCAAACGCGAGTGCGCAAGACAGGCCAACAGCAATCGCGCGATTCCTAAATCTCATGACACAATCCTTCCGTCAAAACGGTTCATGTCATTCTAGCCCGGTCATGACGAGCTTCAAGCAGGTACACACAATGGGCACCGGTCCATCAACATTACTGCACGTCAATGAAGGTTTCTTGTTAACATGCAGCGTTGCGGCAACGTTTGGATGATTCTAGTCCACCTTGATGAGGGTAAAGATCTCCTGGTTGAACTCCTTGCCAATGATCCCGCGCGGATCGAGGAAGGCAAGCTCCATGAGGAAGGCGAAGCCCACAAACTCCGCGCCCATCTTCTCGATCATCTTTGCGCACGCAATGGCTGTGCCACCTGTGGCCACAAGGTCGTCAACAATCAGCACGCGGTCGTCGGGAGTGATGGCATCAAGATGAATCTGCAGCTCATCGGTACCGTACTCAAGGGCGTATGACTCTGAGAGCACCTCGCGGGGCAGCTTGCCGGGCTTGCGTGCGGGAACAAAGCCACAGCCCAGGCGATAGGCTACAGGAGCTCCCACAAAGAAACCGCGCGCCTCGGCACCTACCACCTTGGTGATGCCCTTGCCCATAAAGTGCTCGGCAATCTCGTCGATAGCGGCAGCAAATCCCTGTGGGTCCCCAATGAGCGGTGTGACGTCCTTAAAGACAACGCCAGGCTCGGGATAGTCGGGAATGTCAACGATGAGGCTCTCGTAGTCAAAGTTGGACATGTTTGTTCCCTTCTCTAGTTTTGCTTGGGGCGCTCGGTCTCTTGCCGCTTGCCCATGTCCTTAAACGTGCTATCGATCTGACGCCTGATTAGGGTGTCTCGAACCTGATTGGTAAGGGCCAGCATTTGGTCACGTGCTTGGCCAAAGCGCTCCCTGCGCTCGTCGGTCAGCTCGGCCTCGACTCCCCCGCCCTTGCGTGCGTACACTACCAGCGCCTGCTCGAACATGGCGCTCTCGCGGTTTGCGGCCGTGACGTACTGGCGCAGGTTGCGCGGACCAATGCCAAAGCGGCTCAGCTCGTGGCATACGCGAATAAGCGGCAGATCGTGGCCGTCTACCAGATCGCGGCCATGTGGCGAGCGCTTGAGCGGAATAAGCCCAACCTCGGCAAGCTGGCGCACAAAGCTTACGGGCGCACCAGCAACCTCGGGCATGCGGTCTATGGGATGCAGGCGGTTGGCCGTCTCGTCATCGTCGGGCTGCAAGATGCCAACTGGCACACCGGCAGTGCCCGGCGTTTGCGAAATGCCCATCTCGGCACGTTCAAGCTCCTCTTTGATAACCTGCAGGGGCAAGAAACGCGTCTTTTGTAAATGGAGGATAGTCTCCAAACGATTAACGTCGTGCTGTGAGTAAAGGCGGTAACCACCAGGTGTGCGTGACGGAGTGATGAGTCCCTCATCCTCGAGATAGCGCACTTTTGAGACAGAAAGGTCGGGATAGCGCTGCTGAAGCCGCTTCACGACCTTTCCTATGGTGAGATATCCCGCGTCAGGCATGCCAATGGCCCCTTTACGCTCCAGTCTCGATTCTCATGGGACGACGGTTTGTATGGAATACCATGCGGAAGGTGCCAATCTGTACCGTAGACCCATCTTTAAGCATAGCCTTGTTTACGATGGCCCCGTCAACCCATGTTCCGTTGAGCGAGCCAAGGTCTTCGATGGTCGCAAAGCCGCTTGCCATGCCCGAAAGATCAATGCGTGCATGGTGGCGGGAGACCGTCATGTCATTGAGAAACACGCTATTTGAGGGCTCGCGGCCCAACGTGATGATGTTGGTATCAAGCTCGAAGACCGACCCAGTCTCGGGACCCTTGACAATGGCAAGCGTCGGGTTAGAGGGACGCTTGCCACCCATCAGATCCGGGACGGTGGAGTCTGCGGAAGGCATGCGAAATATCTCGGTGGCACCGGTAGCGTTGTTGTTAGGCTGCATCTGTGCTCCTATCGAATGTACGGACTCTCCTATGATAGCGCTATCGGCAGGCAACACAGTCCATCTCTATAAGTGCTCCCATGGGAAGGCCACTAACGGCCACAACCGTGCGCGCTGGCGCTGGCATAAGAAAGTGTTCGGCATAGATTTCGTTGACCTCGTCAAGCAGTGACATGTCCGCAAGGTACACATTGGTCTGCGCTACGTCATCAAGCGTGCAGCCCGTAGCCTCCAACAGCACCTTACAGTTGTAGATGACCTGCTCGGTCTGCTCGCGTATGCCACCTTTTACCAGATGGTGGGGGTGGCTTTTGTCTATGGGCAGCTGGCCCGAGGCAAACACAAGCCTGCCTGCCGTAGTGCCCTGCGAGTAGGGACCAATGGCTTCGGGTGCCTCGGGTGCGTTTATGGCATACTTCATGACATCTTCCTCACAATTAGGCTCTCTTGTCGCACGTTTTAGCGAACGCCGTGGCCTTTAGTGGCTATGCAGCGCCCGCTCCCCCACATATCCGCCCTCTTTGCGTGCAAGCTCCCAGGCAAGAAGATCTTCAAGTGCCAGCTCGAGCTTTCCCGCCTCGATGGCGCGCGAAAGCCACGGCAGCTCGCGAGTTGCCTGCGCCACCAAGGCATCGGTGCCAACGGGCACCACCGAGCTAAACGAGAGGAAGCTACGCCACAGCACGCGGGCAGCCGCAGGAGGCACCAGCACCAAGTAGCTGGGCTCGTCTGTGCGAGGAAGCGCCGCAACCAGACACTCGATGCTGTCTAGACGCACGTTGTCGATATGTCCCGCCACGGGCAGTGCCTCAGCAGACGGTACGTAGTCGGCCAAAATGGCAGGGGCCTTTGGCCCCCACAGCAGCAAGGGCACCAAAGAGTCGGTCTCGTCGCCTACGGTAACCCCTTCAAAGGGTCTGAAGCCGTCCTGCTCAATCTGGGCAAGAAAGCCTAGCCACGGCTCGAGCATGAGGCCACGCTCAGTTGGGTCAAATACCAGGCATTCCGTATCACCCGTACGTGCCACCAACGGTATGCTCGCGACGCTGCCGTCTCCTGTGACCACAGCGCCAAACGCGCACTCCCCCACCTGCGGAAGGGCACAGGCACAGGACGCCTGCACAAATGGGCCAACGCCCTCTCCCCTTACCAGCAGGCAGGTCATGCCCGAAAGGTCGCAGAGCGCGCATCCCTGCTCAAGGGCGACAGGCTCCTCGGCTTGGCTGCCGTAGTGCAAAGGCGCGGCGCACAGGGCCTCCGGATCTCCAAAGACCGCCCCCAGAGGCAGGTGCTCGTCGTAGAGCGGCGACTGTTCGATGCTGTTCCAACGCGCGCCCATCAGACGACCTCCTCCACGTTTTCTTGGACAACAGGAGCGATAAAGGGATTCCATGCCTTTGCCTTAACCGGCACTTGAGAAGTCTTGTAGGTGGCGCTCTCTACGTGGCGCCCGTTTTGGCTCCAGACGGTGGTGCCATAGATGCTTGCGGGGGCCACATAGTCACCAGGAGCATACATGGCAGATTTAGCTTTGATGCTGCCCTCGCAGAAGGCCCAACCCCTCACGTCGCTCTCGGCCTTAACGGGACACTTAAGCCAGAAACCGTCCTGCCATGCAGCCGTACGATACGTTAGGTCCTGACGGGCAAAGGTGAGCTCGGGATAGAGGCTAAAGCCCCAGTCAAGCAGCGTCTCCGAGTCGTCAAAGCGCCCCTGGCCGGTCTCGCAACACAGGACGCAGCTATATATCTGCGTGTGGTGCCTGTTGGCTGCACCCAAAAACGAGGTACCGCTCTCGGTGGCTCCGGTCTTGATGCCCAGGAGACCATCGTAGTATTCCATCAGGTGGTCGGTTGACTCAAAGGTGTTCCAGGTACCCGAGGGTGCGATGGTTATGCTGCGCATCTTAACGATCTCGCGGATAAGCGGATAGTGTTCCAGCGCATAGCGACCCATGGTGCAGAGATCCTTTGCGCAGGAGTAATGGCCGTCCTCCTCAAGCCCGTGCGGATTGGCAAAGTGCGTATGTGCCATGCCTAGCTCGGCGGCCTTCTTGTTCATGAGGCTGACAAACGCCTCGGTGCTGCCGGCAACCGCCATGGCTACGTTTGTTGCCGCATCGTTGCCCGAATAGATGAGGGTGACCTTCAGGAGCTCGTCAAGCGAGGGCAAATCTCCCGTCTTATAGCCGGTAACCTGCGCGTCCTCCTGATACTCCTGCTCTACAAAATGCACGGGCGTGCTCAGCGGGATACCCGAGTCAAGCGTCACCATGGCCGTCATGACCTTGGTGATTGAGGCCATGGGCAACTCTTGCTCGGCATTTCTGTCGTAGAGTATGTTGCCATAGGCGTCGGTGAGGCACGCGGCCTGCGCCTCTTGCAGATCAGGCTGCGTGTCTATGGCAAGCGCGCGCACGGGCATACCTGCCACGAGCGCGCAAACCAATGCAATGATAAAGCTGCGAATGATTCTCATAGATTGCCAGCTTTCTCAGATTCTTCTTTGGCGCGCTCGGCAAGAACGCGGTCTTTGATGGCAAAGCCCTGCTTGTAATAGATCACGGCCGTGATGGTCGAGAGGATGATGGCTATGTACACCATATATATGCCAATGGAAGCCGGCTTTCCGTTGAAGCCTGGAAGCCAGTTGGCATCAACAAGCTTGGGCCCCGTAACCTTGCACAGATCAAGCAGCAAGAAGCAGAAGCCGGTCATGATAAGCGCGGCCCCAAGCTTGCCAATGAAGATGACGTCCACCGGACGTGTCCAGAACTTGCGCAGATACATGCTTCCGCCCAGAAGCACGATATCGCGTCCAATGACAAAGATAGCCACCCACAGCGGCAGGTCGCCCACGGCAACCAGGCCAATGACACCCACAAAGAGCAGCACGCGGTCCATGATGGGGTCGGCAACCTTGCCAAACCAGCTTACCGTCTGTGTCGAGCGCGCAACCCATCCGTCCAAAAAGTCGGTGATGGCGGCAACGGTGTAGCAGGTAAGCGCCAGCGTTCGATTGGTCCCGCGCACAAAAAGCACAAGGAAGACCATCGTGAGGATAAAACGGCAAATGGTTATAAGATTGGCAAGCGTCAGAATCTTGTCAGAGGGGTTTCCTGGCGTGCCAACCGGCGGCAGCGAAGCTCCCCGCTGCTGCGCCATCAAGACATCGGGATCGATGTTGCTTCTAACGACCGCCTTGAACTTTTCTTTAAGCGTACCCACACACTACCTCCGAACGCGAACAGACAAAATGTTATGTTAGCGCAAATCTGCTGTTGACTGCGCTTCCGTCTGCAGGAGTGCGGAGCTGCTTCACGTAGTGCTTACATGTTCTTGATAATGGCCCTGATAAAACGTGGGTGTCCGTCCCTTAATCCACACGTCCTGACGCACCGTTGCACAAACGGTGCGCCAGGACGACTTACGCTCACGTACGCAAGGCGTTACGTTCCTTTGGCTACCTCTCTACCAGATAGTTGATTGTGATGGGCGTCATGGGATACCATACCGCGCTCTTGCAGGCAAACGAGG
>JAFWLX010000089.1 GCA_017510875.1 Atopobiaceae bacterium
CCGATTCAGCGAGTTTGAACCGCAACGGCCTTCTGCTTGCTGCCACAATGATACCTTTCTCCTCCAAACTCTTCGTGTAGATCCGCGACTGCTGCTTGCTGAGCCGTATATAGTCCGCAACCTCTTGCTGGGGCACCTCTGGAAATGCAGCATATAGATCGAGCTGGGCAAGCATATAAACAATGCTCTGTTCTTTCTCTGTGAGGTTTTTCGTTTATAGAGATGAGATCCATAACCAGATCAGAATGCTATCTGGAGCTTTCTGACTAGTCGTCTCTGGAGAATACTATCTTGCCTCCGCAATGCGGGCAGTACTTCGGCATACGCGTACCGCTTTCGTAGTCGACGTGCTTGCCACAATACGGACAAGGGCGTCCCAAATGGCCGCTGTCCCACGAATCGCCTCCGGAGATGGCTTCAAGCTGCTCATCGTCGAGCTCTATGCCCTCGAGTTCGGCGAGCTTGAGCATCTCTTCAGCGCTCTGGCAAGACGCAAGCTTTTCCTTCCGCTCCGTGTTCAGGTCCTCAAGCTTCATCATGCTCTCCTTTAGTAGGGTCCGTCACGATGTCTCTTATACGCACTGCCGACTGATTCCGTTCCAAGGTCATGCGCCAGATTCGCCGGAAGCCCGCGATAGGCAAGGGACGCTATCATAAGGATGATTCGCTTCGACCATCAGCCGCCAGCAATATAACCTGCAGAAATGGAGCCATCCATGGCATTTGACTTCAAGAAGGAATATCGCGACCTGTACCAGCCAAAGACCAAGCCCTCCATTGTGGAGGTACCCACCATGCGATTCCTTGCGGTCGAGGGCGCAGGTAATCCCAACGAAGAGGGCGGAGCATACAAGCACGCCATCGAACTGCTCTACGGCGTGGCCTACACCCTTAAGATGAGCTACAAGACCGAGCACGCCATCCAGGGTTTCTACCAGTATGTAGTGCCCCCACTTGAGGGCTTCTGGTGGCAGCCGGGCGTGAAGGGCATCGACTACTCGAACAAGTCCTCGTTCAACTGGATATCTGTGATCAGGGTTCCCGAATTTGTGGACGAGGCCGACTTTGCCTGGGCCGTGGAAGCGGCCACCACCAAGAAGGGCTTGGACTTCTCTCCCGTGCGCCTTTTAGAGCTGAGCGAGGGTCTGTGCGTGCAGTGCATGCACGTGGGCACCTACGACAGAGAGCCGGCAACGGTTGCCGCAATGCACTCCTTCGCCGAGGAGCAAGGGTACGCGCCTGACTTCTCCGATGTCCGTCGGCACCACGAAATATACCTGTCCGACCCCCGCAAAGCCGATCCCGCCAAGATGAAAACCGTGGTAAGGCACCCCATCAAAAAGGTCTAATGGGCGGTCTTTGAAAACAGGAACTTGATTGCGTCTGCCAAATCCTCCTCTGCCCTCTGGCACGCGCTTATCAACGTTATCCCGATAGCATTACGTCATCGCTTAACCTTTTACGCAGAATAATCAGCAGCGTATGACTCAAACGAGAAGGTTGACATGGACTTCGAAAACCTGCAGGATCCTGAACTCCTTGAAAGGCTTAGGCAAGCGAAGACGCCTGAAGATTTGCTGACACTTGCACAGGAGTTCGGCGTAGATCTGGATGACGCCCAACTCGAAGCCATCTCTGGCGGAGCATGGTGCAGCGACTATTGCACCGATTTCTACTACTGCAGAAACGACGGTCCGCTCTGATGAGACCAGCTGAAAAGCAATGGACCCAAGCGAGCATTCGCTCTACGCGAATGCTCGCTTGCATTGGTAGCGCTGTCATCAAAAGCCGCAAGGTCGTAGCGCATCAGCATCGCGTGCGCTAATGAGCCTCGCATGGGGATGCTTTTGTTCACCCCAAAGCGTGAAAAAAGATCGGTCCCTCCGTCTACGATCGCTCTCACACAGATGCTGCGTCAGTTACTCCCTCACGACCGCACCACCGTGCACGCAAACGGAAGCGCGGGTATGTTGGCGCTGTTCATGAGGTTGATGATGTGCCACTTGTCCTGCGCAAAGCTGATCTCCACGCCATCATCTGGTATCTCTGCAAGTCCGATGACGAGCTTGTCAGACTGCGTCGATGCCTTGTACGGAAGGCTCTGCCCGTCGCCGGCCCGTACCTCCAGCGAGTTGATGCATTCTCCCCTGATGGCAAGGCCCTCACCTGCATTCTCGAAGGCCAGGCAGATGCCTTTGTCAGTAGCCACGGCGCGCGTACAGCGCGGGGCGTCTGCGAGGGTGTCCTGGCCATAGAGGTGGTGAAGGGCCAATAGGGCAAGGCGATGCCCGGGGATGTACTTGTCCTTGGGATGGATGTCAAACTCCTCCCCTGCATCCCCAATCGAACAGAGCCAGACCTCGTCCATTGCGTCGGCCACATGCTCCTGTGCGGCGCGAATGGTAACCCAATCGTTTGCATCGACCCCCTGCCACGAGCGGTAACCAGGCAGCTGCACCACCAAGAAAGGCAGGTTGGGATGGGGTCAAGGACGATGCTCATAGTCGCTCCCCTCCTGTCGTTAGACCTAAACGCAAGTCCCTACAGGACCGCAGCAATCTGGCCCAGCGAATCACAGCCGACAAAGCTCACACGATGATTGTACGTCCCAACCATCTCTTGCCCGGTTGGCAAAAGAGGCTGCGGTAGAAGACCCAAGGAGAAGCGTTCTCACAACCAGCCACCCTTGACAAACATGAGCTGCACCCAGTGATCTGCGCGTTATACCAGAGGCGCCCAGCACCAATACTTCTTGCTTGTTTGAGACATTGGCGCAACAATACTCTCTTAGTAGGCACATCTCTTATCGAGCATTACGCGAGCGGGGCATTGCATGAGGAAGCTCTGGATCATAGTCGTCAATGTTCTCTTAACGCTGTCAATCATGGTGCTTGTTGTCAGCCACACCAACCATGAGAAGCAGCAGCAGATAGCCGCACGCATCGAAGCCTTCGAAAGCATGACAGTTGCCGTGGAACAGGTTGCCGTTCACTATCTTGAGGGAGAGCAGCAGGTCTGCGATGTGTGGGCCAAATACATCAACAACAGCGACATGACCATGGAAGAGGCCGCTGACTTCATTCGCAAGTCCCATGTCACAACCACGTCCTCCGCCCATCTCCTCTATATCGATGACGGCTCATACCAAGGCCTGTCCACAAGAGCGCACCAAGATGATCCAGACGACTACACGGTGTCCTATCGCAAGATTTCACCGTTTCCCCTTAGCAGCCAACTTGGAGAGATTGGCGAGAGCGTCAACATTACACGTGCCTATACCAATCCCCTGACCGGCAAACAATCCCTTGCGTTTTGCGATAGGATCTTCCTGCGTGACGCACAGACCGGACAGAAGCGCGAGGGAATTCTTCTGCGCACCGTTCCTGTCTCTGAGTTCAGCGAGAAATGGGCCTTCCCTCGCGAGGGATACGATAAAGCCGAAATCTCGCTTGTCAGCAAAATTCACCACAACCCTTGGCATGCTGGTCAACGAAGACCTGTTTGAGAAAGAGGGCATCGCCATCCCGCATACCTATGACGAGCTACTTGCAGCCTGCAAGTCCTTCAAGGAGAAGGGCTACGCAAGCCCACTTGCAGGATACATGAACGACAGGATGGGCTACTACATGACCTACCCTGATATCGCGTACAACGTGAGTAACGATCCCGATGCGATTGCCGCACTCAATGCGCTTAAGCCCGAGGCAGGCGAGTATCTGCGTCCTTCCATGGAGCGCCTTGCAGACTTCTTCTCTTATGACTACTTCGACAAGAAGACTTGTGAGGAAATTTCTGATGACTACGAGAGCCTCATCTTCCGCTTCTTTGAGGGTGACATACCCATGATGGTGGCCCAGGGAGACATAGCTTCTGGCACAGGAAAGCGCGAGGCGATGTCCGAGGCGTTCACGGCTCGTATACGCTTGGCTAAGCCCAAGTAGAGGTGTGTCTAGGCTCACCGTACGGCCTATCAAGATTTAGCAGACTGCAGGCCAGGGCATATGCTCTGGCCTGCTTTTGTGTAGAACCACATCTAGGCAGGCTAGTGGATATTTGGCTCGACCGCTACCGATCCAGACGCACCTTGGTGCCTGCAGCTATGTCGTGCAGGGCAAGCCGCTCTGGAGCCCTGGTGAAGACGAGCCAGGCGGAGACTGCGGTTACAATAGCGCCAAACATGTTGTAGGCGTTGCCCGCCATGCTGCCCGCAAGGACGGAGATGAACTGAATGAAGAGAGACGAGGCAAAGGTGCTGATTGTCTCGCAGAACGTCAGAACGACCCAGCGTACCAGAAGGGCACCAAGGGTTACCGGGCTGCCGTCCTGCATGACCACCTCACGGTGCGTGCAGTACTTGCCTGGGGTTTTGCCCGGCAGCAGCGTTAAGGGGATAACCACGTAGTATGCGCACGAGACAAGCAGCGCACCGGCAACCGCCAGCACAATGTGCTTAAGGGGCATGCCCCCTGCAACCATAGAGTCGATTCCGGTAGCCTCTGGAATGCCGCTGGCCTTGACTGTCAATGCGATGGGAACCATAGCAAGCGCGCCACACAGAAGGTAGTCAACCCCCAGCGCAACCATGCGCGCGGCAAAAGGCTTGGTGTCAAGGACAAGGCCGAAGGAGGCAATCATCAGGTTGATGCGGTCTCCCGGCGAGAGCGGTCCCTCTGGAACCACGATTTGCGGCTCCTCGGGTGCACGTCTCTGCGCCTTGCGCTTCGCGGCTACCCGCTGGCGCCTCTGCTGCTTGCTCCTCTTGAAACGCTGCTTGCTCATGTACCTTTGCCCTCCATAGGTTGCAATACCGTAAGTGTGTCAAGGGGACGTTTCTGGTGACACACAATGCAAAAAAGAAAGCCGGGATGCAACTCCCGGCACTCGGAAGTCTTCCACAGGGGACGACCAGTTACTTTATACCTGCTTTTCCGCCCTAACACAAGGGCGTGTGTCAAGGGGACGCTTCTGTTGTCACGCCCCTGATGTGTTAACAGAAACGTCTCCTTTGCACAGTGCGATAATCGGAGGCAGGCACCGCTAGAGAAAGGGCAGGTCAATGGACTTCTTCGAGGCAAAGGACGTCGTAGCGCTGTCAAACCCCGGAGTTGTGTCAAGGCAGCTGATCTGGCCGGGCAACTCAAAGGATGCCCTGGCTACCATCACCGAGGTGCACGTTGAGCCCGGCGCCACTCAGCCTAGACACATGCACGGGTCTTCCGAGCAAAGCTGGTATGCCCTATCTGGCAACGGCACGCTGCTTCTGGACGGCGAGGCGGAGCGTGCATTCCGCGCGGGCGACGTTGTAAGGTTTGCGCCCGGTGACGTGCACGGCCTGCGCAACGGCGGCGGCGAGTTTGTCTACCTGTCCGTGACCACGCCTCCTATAGACTTTGGCGGATCCTACCGGTCGAGGAGCTGAGCCACTATGCGTTTGGTGAGCTCATACGTACCGGGCGTCTTGCTCTCGCGCGGACCGGCAACGTTGAGCGTAATGCCACACCCAAGCGATGACAGCCACGTACGGACGGCATCAAGCTCCTCGATACCCTGAATCACAAGGTACGGACGACCAAAGTCCCTGGCAAAGCGCGCCGTCATCTCGGTTCCGCTCTTTGGCTCAAGTCCCGCCGGGGCAACAATGAGCGTGGCATGGGCATCGCGCACGTTCCAGGCGGTCCTTACCACATAGCTTGCGCTGTCCACCTCCAGAAGCTCTGGGTAGTCAGCCAAAAGTCCTGGCTCCTCTGGCATATCCTCTGCCAGGCCTCCCTGCGGACACCAGCCACAGATGGGCACTCCCGCCTCGCGTGCCGCATCCAGCGCTCCTCGGTCGGCACCCGTTTGGCCGCCGGACCGTATGTAAGAGATGCGCGGCAGCGATATTGCAACCTCATCGGCCTCTCTTTCCTGCGCTTGCACCACAGCTTCGTCCACAGGGTCAGCCGCTTGAAGCGTCTCCCACTCTTCGCGCGTGATCCAGTTGCGGTCTTCACTCGCGTAGTCACCTACCTGCGTGCGCGGACGTCCCTCAACGGACCGCTGGCGACTGAAGCCCACATCCTCCTTAAGGATCACGTCCTGCTCGTTGTCACTTGCATGACCAATCCAGATGGCCTCAAGACCCAGGTCGCAAAAGCCATGACGCAGAACCTCGCGAACAGCCTCGGGCATGTACCCCATGCCCCAGAGCGGCTTGCCAATCCAGTACCCCAGCTCTGCTTGGTCGCCATCTAAGGCAAGGTCTGAAGCCTCCCCCACCCTTAGCCCGATCGCGCCAACTGGCACGTCAGCCCCTTCCGACTCGCGCAAGGTAATGGCAAAGGTCTCGGGCATCGAGAGAATCTCGCGGATGATCTGCGCGGTCTCCTCGATGCTTTGCTGGGTAAGCGAACTTGTTGGTGAGTCGATGTTTGAGTACGTGGCGTAGGAAAAGAGAAGCTTGACGTCTGACTCGCTCAGCGGACGCAGGACAAGGCGCTCTGTTTGCAAAATGATGGGCCAGATCATGATGCCTCCTCACGCGGGGCTTGGAAATCTGCATAAACCAAGGCCAATGGGCTGTTCTCAGTATACTGTGTCAGAGGTTTCTGGTGATACACGCATCGCGTGCATGGGTCACCAAAAGCGCTCTCCTGGCGCATCCTCCGAAGCGTCCCCCTGGCGCATCCACCGACAC
The DNA here is from genome assembly GCA_017510875.1 of Atopobiaceae bacterium. Classification (GTDB taxonomy): domain Bacteria; phylum Actinomycetota; class Coriobacteriia; order Coriobacteriales; family Atopobiaceae; genus UBA1367. Next base: position 6,677 of record JAFWLX010000089.1, read on the forward strand.
GCATCCGCTCACTCGGAGGTACGCACACGGACGACTTGCTCCTGCGAGATTGTGAAAGGCGAGTTCTCTGCAGTGGCAGTGCGACACAGATCAAGCGCGACCTGCATCTTCTGAATCATCTTGTCTATCATCCGTTCAATCCGCTCCTCACAAGGGTCCATGCGCAAGATAAAGGCGTCGTCGGTAATGGTCATGCTACGCACGGCCTTGTGCCGCTTGTGATAGTCAATCTCGTGCTCGTCAACCATACGTTCAATGTCGTAGAGCATCCCGGGATTGCGCGCAGCCGCAACGTCAATCTCGTCCGCCAGCCTTATGAGGGAAGACAGGTATGGGAGGTACACCTCGTTTCCATTTGCAACCTTCCAATGTGGCGGAAACAGCGTCTGGTCAAGAAGGTCCACCTTCCTGTGTCCCCGACACACTTGCATGATGGCAAAGAGGTGCTCGGACGAGGGTATCTCCAAGAACTCGGCGTACTTTTGCACGTAAGCCGCACTAAGCTCCTGGTGAAAATCCCTTACAACATCTTTGACTTCGGCACCGGGATGACTGCTTAGGTATTGGTCGACGGGCAGGTCGCGCGAAAGCTCCCGATACTGATCCATCGAGACACCCATACCCACATCATGCAGGTAACAGCCCATAAGGAGCGTATAGATGGCATCGGCGTTGAGCTCCCTCACCTGGTCTGGGCCAATGAGCTGGTTGCAGAAATCTATGACCGTAATGCTGTGCAGCATCGAGTGGTCGGTAAACTCCGGAAACAGCTGCAAGAAACGAAAGAGCGTGTGCTGCATGGCAAAGACCGTGTCTTTAAAGCGCCTGTGGAGGTCCGGATCCAACTGCCGCAACCTATCCTCAAGCAGATACTCCTTGTTACCGTTAGCCATGATCGTCTCCCGCCTTTGTACCGTCCTTCATGATAACGCTCATGAGCGTGTGCCAAAGGGACGTTTCTGTTGACACGGGAACACATAATCCGGTTTGCACCGCTCAACAAGTGCGTAACTTTTGGCTCAGCAGTAAAAGCCATCTAATACCTAACAACCCATCTAGCTGCGCTTTTGCGTTTCGTATCAAATCTCGTATTTTCAATTGTTACGCACTTGTTGAAGCGGTTGACTCGTAGCGGTATCACGCGGGAAGATCGGTGGCATCCACGTCGGGAACGATGTAGAGCTTATAGTCTGGATAAAGCGCCTGCACCTCGCCGTTCATGATCCGTAACGCCTCCGCGCGGTCAATGTCAAAGCTGACCACAACATCAAAGCGAATCGTCTTGTTTTCCAGGTCCACGTAGAAGCCGTGCATCTGCAGCGCCCAGTCGTGGGACATCACTGTCTCTTGGATCTTGTTGCGCATGGCTGCCACCTCGTCGTTAGAGGTGTTGTACGAGTACACGCCTATTCCCGTGAGGATGACGCCGGTCTTTTGGTAGACGGCAAGCTGGGCCCTGCGCGTCAGCCGGTCCACCTCGTCCACGTTCATGGTGTCGGGCAGCTCAAGGTGCACAGAGCCGTAGTACTTGTTGGGTCCATAGTTGAACAGCGTCAGGTCGTACGCGCCGCGCACCTCGGGTTGCGCGCAAAGAATCTCCCTGACCTTCGCGGTTGTCTCGGCATCGCCGCGCGTGCCAATGATGTCATCGAGCGTCTCGCTCATCATCTCAATGCCCGCCTTGATGATGAAGATGGCAATTACCACGCCCACGTAGGCCTCAAGCGAGATGCCAAACAGCAGGTAGATGATGGCAGAGGCAAGCACGGAGGCCGACAAGATTGCGTCAAAGGAGGCATCCGACCCCGATGCGATAAGCGCACCAGAGTTCACCTTCTCTCCCTGTCGCTTGACATAGCTTCCCAGCACAAGCTTGACCACAATGGCAACCGCAATGATGACGAGCGAGACAACACTGTAGTCCGCTGGTTCTGGATGAATGATTTTCTTGACCGACTCAACTAGCGCCGTGATGCCGGCATACAGCACAATGGCTGCAACCAACATAGAGCTGAGGTATTCGATCCTGCCGTAGCCCATGGGGTGTTTCTTGTCTGGCTGCTTGGCCCCAAGCTTTGCGCCAATGATGGTTATCACCGAGGACAAAGCGTCAGAGAGGTTGTTCACAGCGTCAAGCGTGACAGCAATGGAGTTGGAGGCAAGCCCCACAGCTGCCTTGAAGGCCGCAAGCAAGACGTTGGTCACAATCCCAATGATGCTGGTCTGTACGATTGTCTTCTCGCGCTTGGCTGCGGCGGCAGCCATGTCTGGTTGTTCAATGCTCATATCGCTCCTGTATTGGGGTGTTCGGTTGGTTGAATAGGAGTATAGCAGTACCTTTTTGCTGGTAGATAACGTGAATTGGGGGCCGTCCCCGCTGCAGTCCACCGATGAGCCAAGAGGATTGATGTGGCGTCTCCGAGGCTGTTTCGCCCGACGACGTGGCGGGAGCAAGGCGTCTCCTTGGCTGGCATCCAACCGTACCGCCCAACAAGTGCGTAACTTTTGGCTTGGTAGCAAAGACTGTCTCATGCCTTGCAGCGCAACTAGCTGCACTTTTGCGTGTTGTATCAAATCTCATATTTTCAATAGTTACGCACTTGTTGAGTGCCTGCTTCATCTTGCCTAAGCGATACGGAATCCTTAAGGCGCCTTTCATAATCGCAGTGAGTTGCGAACCTTGGCTGATACATGAAATCTTTTAACGCGGCGACCACGTGCGCTTTTTACTCAGTGTGGGGATGCTGCAGAGTACCTTGGGATGCAGTGCAAGGTGGCGCATGCGAGCCTGATAGGCTGTGCGTGCATTTAGCTCATCCTCACTACTTGCGGTGATGTCTATGCCAAGAGTGCTTGCAACGACGTGAGCTATGCGCTCGATCTCGCGAAAGCTGCGCATGTGCTCGGTTGTAACAGTGATGACGCGATACCCCAACTCCGCAAGTACATCACGCCGCTTGGCATCACTTGCAATACGACTTGACGCGCTGTGATGCAGGTTACTATCGTATTCGATTGCAAGCTTTGCATTCTCCCAAAGCAAATCAGGTGTGATATGGTCTTCCATCCATTGCCGGCGTGCCTTTCCTTCTACAGGGATTGACTTGTTGAGCTCAGGCGCTGGTAAACCGTATCCACCTTCCTCTCGGGCGGTGTGAAGAATGAGCGCGAGTGCAGCCTCCATAGGCGAACCTGCGCCATCAATCACAAGCGGTGCAATGATGGTTGCGTGCCGCCTTCCGCGTACGCGAGGCATCCTGTTTGCACAACTAACAAGATCCTGTGACGTGCATACTTGCGGACGAGGGAAAACACCCTCCGCGCCAATGCCGTATCTCCCGCATAATTCAAATCCAACAAAGAGCAGCTGCTCGTCATCAAGCAGGTTTGCCATTTGTAAAAAGGCAAACTCTGGAGACGAGACAAATAGATCATCGCCCGCTTTTACGGCAGGATAGAATCCGTCCCGTACGTTGAGTATGTGACTCTGGGTGATTGCTGTGCGACGACGATCGTCATGGCACCATACAACAAGCTGAATAGGACGGGTGAGCCCTTCGAGTTTAGGAAGATGCTTTTCAAATCGGGTACGACTTGCCTCCAAGGAGCTATAGGGAACTGTCCAGCGCGCGTTGGGCTCAACAATACTCACATTATGGTTCTGTCGCAGCCATTCGATGGCTGATCCTCTACCCAAGAGAAATGACATAAGCTTTCACCTCTCCGTAAACTGCGAGAGTACAGTATGTGCGTATGGAAGTAAGCTTTTCAAGCACAAATCGGTCTAGGTATGGTGGGAGGTAGGATGAACCATTCGCGGCTTCGACAAGTGCGTAACAATTGAAAATACGAGATTTGATACGAAAAGCAAAAGTGCAGCTAGTTGCGTTGTAGGGTGTGAGACAGTCTTTGCTATCGAGTCAAAAGTTACGCACTCGTTGAGCGGTATGGCTGGATGCCAACCGAGGAGAGTCTCTACCTCCGCCGTGCCGATGGGCGGAGCAACCTCAGAAGAAGCCGTAGCGATACCCGTCCCAACCCATCCGCGGCCGTGGACGGTCCCAACATACGCTGGCGGGTTTAGCAGGAAGTGGCAAGCAACCTGAGGATAATGCCGTAAGATGTATACGTACGGCATGCCATCTGCTTAAACGTTTCTCATACTGCCATGGGACCACGATGATTGAAATACGCAACCTCTACAAGTCGTACGGATCGGGCGCAGGAAGGGTCGACGCCCTTGTCGACATCAACACATCCGTAAGCGAAGGCGAGCTGCTCGTAATCTTGGGCAGCAGCGGTAGCGGCAAGACGACCCTCCTTAACATGATGGGGGGGATGGACCTGCCCGACAGGGGAAAGGTTCTCTTTGAGGGCGTGGATATCTATGCCCTGGGAGACCGTGGCATGACGCGGTATCGTCACGAGAAGGTGGGCTTTGTCTTCCAATCGTTCAATCTTATTGGCGAGCTCACAGCCTTGGAAAACGTGCGCCTTGTCGCTGACACCGTACCAAACCCACGGGCAGCCGAAGAGGCACTGAAGCTGGTTGGCCTGCAAGACAAGCTGAACAGCTACCCTTCGCAGCTATCTGGCGGCCAGCAGCAACGCGTCTCTATCGCACGCGCCCTTGCCAAGCGCTCTCGCCTGCTCTTGTGCGACGAGCCTACCGGCGCGCTTGACTTTGAGACTGGCCAGCAGATTCTTGGCCTTCTCGAGCGCGTGTCGCGCGAGCTGGGCAAGACCGTGGTCATCGTGACTCACACACAGGAGGTTGCTCGCATGGCCGATCGGACGGTGCGCATGCGCAACGGCCGCATTGTGGACGACAGGCCCAATCCCTCACCGGTCTCGGCCCAAGACATAGAGTGGTAGCCACATGTCCATGGTAAGAGCACTCCTCAGACGGTATTGGCAGCCACTTGCTGCCATCTGGGCAACATGTGCCTTGGGCATTGCCGTCATGGTAGGGCTCTCTGGTGGCTGTCTGTCGCTTGAGCAGGCCGTCATGAGCTACCTGGACAAATACCGTTACTTTGATGCGGCCATCACCACCGAGGTCACAGCGGACGACAAACTCAAGGCCCTTTTGCAGGTAGAGGGCATCGCGAACGCCGAGGCGCGCATGGCAGCCAACACCGTCATAGTCGGGCCAAGCCAGCGCTACCTCTCGGTGCGCGCGATAACCTATGCCCCCACCGACTGGCAGCGCTTTGTGGTGTGGGAGTCGGCCCCAACGGGCGGGCGCGACGCAGTGCTTGTAGAGTACGAGTTTGCCCTGAACAACAACATCAAAGCGGGTGACGAGCTGCAGGTACGGGTCGACGGAGCCTATCGCACATGCCTGGTAGAGGCGCTGGTAAGCGCGCCCGAGACGCTCGCAGTCAGGGCGCTTGACAGCTCCAGCTCCCTCAACTCCGACTTTGGATACGTATACGTGCCGGTATCGATTGTGGCAAGGGAGCCCAACCCCGACTACGATGAGGCTGCCCAAGAGCTTAAGCAGCAACAGGACAGCCTCAACGAGGCGCAACGCGACGCACAAAAGAGCTACGAGCAGGCCCTGGAAGAGATGGAGCAGGCAAAGCAAGAGCTTGAACGAAGGCTACAGGAGGTCTATGCGGCCTTTGAGCAGATTGACGAGGGGCGTGCTGCCCTCCAGGATCAGGAGGCGGAATTCAGCTCATACGAAGCCCTGCGCACCGAGCTTGAAGACGCACTGGGCCAGCTTCGCGAGAAGAGGCAGGAGCTAGAGCAGCTACTGGCTTCTCTTGAGCAGGCCAAACAGGCCCTGGCACAGATAGACGACGGCTTGGACCAAGCGCGCGAGATGCGCTCGCTGCTCGCAGAGGACATAGTTGGCGCCCTGGTAAAGGTCCTTAAGATGCTGGACCCCGACACCAAGCTGTCGGTTATGGTCCAGAGGGCAAAGGCGCTTGACGAGTTTCGAATCCGCTGCGCAGATGCTGGATTTGTGCCCAACGTGTCAGGGGCGGTGCATGACGTTGCCAAAGCCCTGCTCGCCGCCATGGACACCGTAGAGAGCGACCGTGAGTTGCTCAGCGACCCCAGCTCCCTCGAGCTGGTGCGTCGCATCGACGCCGGTGACGAGGAAGCCCGGGAATCGGAACAGGGCCGGGCCATAGCCGCCACCGTGGCTCACTATACCAAGGAGCCCCTTACCGAGACCTCATTCAACCTCGCTCTGTCAGACTGCCAGCACCTCTGTGACCTGATTGCAGAATACGACCTGCGTGGAGTCGCGCAGGACCTGTACGAGCTTTCCGAGCACACCTACGATGAGTGGCTCTCATGGGTCATGAAGCTCGAGGATTACGCCACCATGCTGCAAGAACTCCTAGGCGAGGAGTACGAGCAGATCACGACTGTAGGACAGCTGCTTGAGGCATACGAACGCGCCATAACCAAGCTCGAGGAGACTATTGCAGACCTTGAGACGCGCCGCGCAGACATCATTGCCCAGCTGGAAAAGGCGGGCGTTACCGAGGACGGCGTGGACGACGCCATAGCCCGCCTACGCGATTCGATTGCGTTTGTGGACCAAGCCATCAACGAGGCGGATGCGGCCCTTCGCACACTTGACTCTACCCTTGCGCGTGCACGCGGAGAGCTTGACGCAGCCGAGGCACAGCTCGACGAGGCGGAGGCGCAGGCTCGAGAAGGTCAGGCCACGATCGCAAGCCTGGATGCCCAGCTGCGCACCAAGCGTCAGGATGCCCACAGCCAATGGGTCCAGGGGCTCACCGAGTTCTCGCACCTGCGTGAAGAGCTCGCAATGGCGCAAGAGGAGCTTGGCGAGTGGCACGGTTACCAGGCTTTTCACAACCAGTTCTTGCTCTGGTTTGATGATGGCGCCAACCCCGAGGAAACCCTTGCCGCGGCAGAGGCCGCCCTTGCTCCCACAACCATCAAGAGCAGCTACGTCTTTGCAAACTCGCCTGTGCAAGAGCGCCTTGACATGAACCTCGTACCTCTGCGCTCGCTCTCGTACTTTATGCCTGCGGTGTTCTTTGCCGTTGTACTTGTAGTGGCCTTCCTCTTCATGTCAGTTATTGTCAGGCAGTCTCGCACCGACATTGGCATCCTGCGCGCGCTGGGCAAGAGCACAGGTCAGATCAGGGCCTGGTTCTGCACGCTTGGTCTGCTGGTAACGATAGGTGCCGTGCCCCTTGGCCTCATACTCGGACGCGCGCTGGTCAGATACACCGCCAACTACTATGCAGACTTCTTCAAGCTGCCCCAATGCACGCCCATCTTTGACATGGCAATGCTCGCGGTATCCGTCGTGCTGAGCATTGTGGTGGTCCAACTGGCAACGCTGATTGGAACCAAGGTCGTAAGCTCCATCCAGCCCTCGGAATCCTTCTCGCGTGCCGTTCCCAGCGCAGTGCGCGTACCGCGTGTGGTAGAGATACTCACCAGCCACATGGACGGACTCTCTAAGTTCAGCGTTGTGTCCCTGTTGCGCAATCCAGTACGCCTGGTCTTCTCGGTGCTCTGCATTGCCGCCTCGGTGGCAATCATCCTCTCGGCGCAATCGTTTATTGCCTCAAAGAACTACCTGATACGCCAGGAGTTTGACCAACGGCTACTCTACGACTGCCAGGTCTTCTTCAACCAAGAGCCAGACGAGCAGCTGCTCTTGCAGCTCGAGAGTCTCCCCTACGTGCAAGACGTGCAGCGCATGGGCTTCTACGAGAGCACGATATCCCTGGGCGACACGAGCCTGGAGGCAACCCTAAACGCCGTGCAGCCAAACACCAACCTTGTAGGCATCTACGATACCCGCGGTCAGAGGATGACGGTCCCAGAGGACGGCATCGTACTCGACGAGCACCTTGCCGGCGAGCTTGGAGCACAGGTGGGTGACGTGGTGGATGTAGACGGCCAGCCCATGCGCGTGGCAGCGCTCTCCAAGCAAGATGTGCAACGCGTGCAGTACCTGTCACTGGATAGCGCGCAGCCCTTGGGCGAGAGCACCCTTGGTTGCGTCATCTGCCGCATGGACTCTGCCAACCAGCAGCAGCTGCTCCAAGAGCTTACGGAGCGCGATGACTACGTGTTTGCCGTGTTTACCGACGTGCTGCGTGAGAGCACCGAGCAGCTGTATGCCACCTACGACCCACCCGCCTGGATCCTCACGTGTTTTGCGATTGTCATCGGAGCCTTGGTGATAGTCAACGTGATGCAGACCAACCTGCTAGAGCGCAAGCGTGAGCTGTGCATACTGCGCACGCTCGGGTTTAGCCACGCACGAGTGTCGTTGATGCTGCTTTGTCAAACGATGCTCTACGTCGCCCTGGCGTTCATGGTAGGATTGCCGGCAGGCCGAGTCATCGCACAGCAGGCTCTGCTGCTTATCAGCACGCCTGACAGAACGTTTGCCTATGCCAACGGAATACGAGAGTACGCTGCAACCGTACTCATAACACTGGGCTTTGCCGCAGTAAGTCATCTGCTTGCCACGCACAGCATGCGTCGTTGGGACATCAACGAGGGAATGAGGGATAACGAATGACAAACGACAACGGTATCACCTACGAGATGGTGTTCTATGACAGTGGATTCTTTGGCTACGGGCCTGAGGGCGACTTTGTTCAATGGTCGCTTGCGCACTTTGCTCCCATCGCAGTCACGATAGTGGCGATCATACTCACCTGGCGCTGGCGCGAGCGTATACGCGCCTGGAAACACGAGGAGACCGCTCGGTTCTGGTTCGTCTTTGTCATGATCATGGTGGGCATGAGCTACTACTGGCGGCTGCTCTACGTAGGACCGCAGGACGTGACCTCCCACACCTTCATGGATTGCCTGCCACTGCAGGTATGCGAATGGACGCTCATGATCTGCTCCTTCATGATGCTTAAGAAGTCACCGCTGCTCTTTGACATCACCTACTTCCTTACCATGTGCTTCAGTCTGCTACCGCTGGTATTTCCAGCCGTGATAAGCAATGCAGGCCCAACCTATTACCGCTACTACCAGTTTTGGGGCGTGCACCTGTTGCCCATCTATGGCATGTTCTACATGATGTTTGTGCACAAGATGCGCCCACATCCTCGGGGCATCGTCTGGGCAATGGGAATGCTGCTTTTGCTGGCCATTCCTGCCCTCTACCTTAACCAGGCCTTTGAGAAGGCCAACTACCTGTACCTCAAGCCCTCGGCGTACGAGATGATCTCGTTTTTGCCCAACAACCTCTTTGCGCTCATCGCACTTTACCTTGTGGTGCTGCCCTTGATCATGGGCTTGGACTGGCTTGTCTGGAAGTTCTTCTTCAAGAAGCTGGTAACGTAGGGCAAACTCAGCACACCACGCGTTCGTAGAAGCCGCTGATCTTGTGGGGGTTGTCTCTCACACTATCGGCGGCAATCTTTGCACAGACAAAGCGCTCCTCGATATCGGTTTCCCGCTGGGCGCAGGGATACACCCCAAACTTGAGGCTCACCTTTTCTGCCGTCTCTTCTTCCACAAAAACGTCGGTCCTGCAGGGCCTCAACACCATCTGCGGCGTAGTACACCTCGTAGTCCTCGTCTAAGAGGTCTCCCAGCATCTCGCGGATCATCTCGACATCTTCGGCAATCAGGATGTGCCTGCGCATCAGTGTGATGATTGATTTCTTTGCCTGGCTCATAAGCAGGTAACCCAGCGATACGTTGACCGCGAGCAAGAAAGCAATCACCAGCACCAAATACCTGGAGGTACGTTATGACCTAATTCTGTCCCTCATGCTAGACGCTCTACTATGCAAGTATTACTGCGTGGCGGCAGGCCGCTGGATTCCGTCAGTGGCGCTTGTCACAAAGAGGCGCCCCCTCTCGTCAATCTTTGCCTCGGCCACCTCGACGTGACGGGAATGCTGATCCGACAGCGCAACAGCGTGAGCCTTGTCCTTTTTGGGAACGGGGCCGTCAAGAATACGCACGAGGAAGTTGTCCACCAGATGGCCATCAGAATCGCCGATACGTTGCTCGTCCGACTTGAAGACAACCGCAAAGCCGTTCTTGTCCCGATAGGCTTTGATCTCTATCGGCAGCTCGTCCAACGAAATCTCGGTTCCCTGCTCAATAGGATTGCGCTTGGTTTTGTTCTTTGATTTTGGCATGTTTAATCTCCTCCTGTTAAAACAACCCCGTGATTTGCATCTATGCAACCGCGACAAGGAGCTTGTCATCCCTAAACTGAATCTTGACCTCAATCATTTACCGCTCCTTTCCCGGTAAAATTGGCCTGACTATACCATGTGCGTCGCACGGCACAACTGAAACTTGCACACACATTAGAAAGACTAATTGGGTTGTGGAAAGGTGGTCAACATGTATGGAAGAAGGCTTGTTGCAACTGTAGCGCTCGCACTTGCTTGCCTGGGCTTGTGCGGTTGCTCGTCTCCGTATACGGAGGCGTCCTCAACGGAAGCTCCAAACGCCAGATATGAGTACAGCGCAAAGGCAGATGCGGCCGTCGAGGACTACGCGACTGGTGCCAGCGAAGAGATGGACAACGCCTCGGACACGGCAATGATTCGCAGGTCGGCCGACGTGCAGCTTAGGTCAAAGGACTATGACGCAGCCACAAAGGACCTTGATGCGCTTCTCAAGCAGTTTGCAAAGGTCGTTCTCGAGCAGTCCGAGCACAGTGACAGCTACCGCTACTCTGGCCGCTCGGCCACCGTGCGGTTCCGCGTTGCCGCCGAGGACTTTGACGCGCTGTTCAAGGCCATCGAGGATACCGCGTCTTGGTCGGTTGAGAACTCGCAACGCTACGCCGATGACGTCACCAAGCAATACAACGACACGGAGCAGCGCATAGATGCCCTGCAGGTTCGCTACGACTGGTACAAGGAGCAGGTGCAGACCACCGAGAACCCCGAGCTGGCGCGCGAGTACTCGGACGCCATGTTTGACACGCTTGACGAGATTACGCGCCTTAAGAACCAGAACGAGGAGCTGAGCACCGACGTCAAGTACAGCATCATCACAATCTCGCTCTATGAGGACACCACCGTAAGCGATATTGACGACTCGGTAGGGCTTTGGGATGAAATTGTGAACGAGGCAATGGTCCTGCCAAAGAACATCGTGGCCGCATTTGGGCATCTGCTGCTGTTCATAATCTCCGCACTGCCAACACTGCTTGTTCTGGGCTGCATCATTGCCGTGGCCATGCTCATACGCAAGGTATGGGTACGCCGTCATCCCTCCAGCTCTCCCGCCAAGTCCCGCTGGCGCCCGTTTGCGCGCAAGGACGCCTCGCGTCCGGCACAGCCCGACACCACCAACCCGCCCGCAGACGAATCGTAGTAGCAGGGCTCTAAGGCCGCTCCTCGCGGGCCGGCCAGAGGGCGCAAGAGAAAGACGGGCCGTCACCCCTCAGGCCTGGCCCGTGCGCGACCCTCGGGGACTCCGCTTCGGCTAAGCGCTCCGC
>JAFWLX010000090.1 GCA_017510875.1 Atopobiaceae bacterium
ATTGGACAGCGGCTGGTCATATGACTGCGCACGCGAGGGCCACGAGCTGGTGGCTGCGGGTTCGAGTGTATCCACGCCGGAAGATTTCCATGCGAGCAACGTCCGCCTGAGTGGCCAAGGTGCACTTGCGATCTATCGAAAGCTATAGCGCAGGTTCATTACGTGCGAAGTGTGCACGCTGCCGCAGGTATTCGGGCCCTTCCAGAAGGGCCCGAATGATTTAGCCAGAATGCACACTCTTCCAGCGACGGAGTGTACACGCCATAGCGGTTATCCGCACTCTTCCAGAAGACTCCGAATGATCGCGCCAGAATGCGCACTTTCGCATCAGCGCAATACCCCCAGGACGCACCTTTACCGGAGCCGATAGCGTTGCTTGGGGCTTCGGGGCTTTCCAACGCGCTCGACCGTTCCCGACTCAACATAGTTTGAGAGACGATAGGTGACGGTCCGCCGCGAGAGGCCGGTGGCGTCGGCAATCTCGGTAGCACTTGCATCGCTTACGGTAGCCAGATACTTCAGCACTTCATCGCTCAGCTCTTCCGCTTGGGGCAAGGCTCCCGAGCGGAAGAGCGTGATTTCAAAGGACGAGATGTGGTCGTCGGCCTTAGGGGCAGGCATGCCGGCATGCTGCAGCTCGTCGCAGATCAGGCGATAGCCCGCCTTGCGGTTCTCGACGAGGTAGCCATCTGAGAAGGGCACGTTCTCCAGAAGCGAGAGCAGGAACTGATTGCGGGCAGACGAGTATCCTGGCGTGCCAAGGCTCTCTGACGTGACAGTGCCATAAAGCCCGCCGGGGCTGGTGATCACAAGGCGATCCGACAGAAGGCTGACCTGCACGGCGGTGCCTCGGGCGAGCGGAGAGTAATCACGATGAACGAGGGCATTGGCAACCGCCTCTCGTATGGCGGCAAGGGGCAATGCCGTTGCTTCTCCTTCGTGCATGTTTTGCTGCACGGCCTGAAGCGTGTCGGCAAGGACGGCAGGAATGGGGCCGGCCATAGTTCGCGCGTCAGCGTACGTGGTGAGGCCGGTCTTTCCGTCTCTGGTGGGCAGTGCCGTGAAGGTGACCGTGAGTCGGGGGAAGAACTGCTGGGGATACGTGCCCAACGCAAGCAAGCCGGCAAGCGTTGGGTGGAGCCCATCGTCATCATCGCGTGTGAGGACGCGCAGCATGGTGAGAACGTCCGTGTCAGAACGATTGGCAAAGATGCTGGGATGCAGGCTTCGTTGGCGATCCAGAACTGCGGTAACAAGACGGCGGTCAAGGTCTGACCTACTTGCCTCTCTAACCATGTCGAGGTCAAAGGTGGGTTGAGCCCGCTCCTCAAGCAGACGATCCACCTCGTAAGTCGTCAGCTTTCGGTCGCCGTCGGCCACCCGCACAAACGAACCATGGTAGACACCGCGCTCGGTGATGTAGCACGGCTTTTCGCGGGGTGGTAGTTCATGGATGTGGGCAATGACCACCTGCGTGTTCTCGAAGTCGACGACGTCAATCTCGGGGCGGACAGGCGGCGTCAGCTTGTCCGAGCAGATGGTGGCGAGCGAGTCGGCAGTGGCCTTGGCGCGGAAGCCTGGTGCAGGTATGAAGCCGTTCTTCTCCGAGAGACCCAGAACGATGGTGCCCCCGGGCCCGTTTGAGAACGCAGAGACCGTCTCTGCCATGGAGGCAGGTAGCTTCTGTACGGACTCTTTGACTTCGATGTCCTGTGTGTCGGTGGCAACAGCGCGAAGATCGCGCACGATATAGGTAATGCGGCGTCGGTCAATTGCCATGATGACCTCACTTTGCAAAGATACGCACTAGTGAGGTCATCTTAACAAGCATCTTAGCCTCTGCTTCGCAATGCTCGGCAAGTGGCTACTCCAACTTAGTCAATTGCTCCGCTACTAAACCCCTGCTCGGCATCATCAAGGGGTAGCCAGTCAATGACCTTCTTGATCTGGCTGTCCCAGAAGTCCCACTCGTGGCCACCGGGCTCCTCGTCATAGGCAAGGTCAACGCCGTCGGCAAGAAGTTGGTCGCGCAACGCGCGCGTGCTGGTGATGAACTCGTCGTCAGTTCCGCAGGCTAGATACACATGCGGCATGGTTGCCTTGCCTGCGGCAACACGCTCCTTCAGCTGCTCGTAGCACACCTGGTAGTTCTTATCGGTCTGGGCTGCCGCAGCAAGGTCACCAAAAACGGCTTTGTCGCCCGCGATGGGGTGGAAGGTGGGGTCGAGCACGGTGATGGCGCTCGAAAGCGTGGCAATGTAGCCGAACGTGTCCGCATACTTGAAGCCGTTGCGAAGCGCGCCAAATCCGCCCATGGAAAGGCCGGCAATGAAGGTGTCCTCGCGCCGGTCAGACAGAGGGAATGCCACCTGCATGATGCGCGGCAGCTCCTCTCCAATAAACGCGCCGTAGTCATTGAAAGGGATAAGGCTGTTCACGTAGTACATGTTGTCGCCCGAAGGCATGACCACGGCAAGGTTCTTCTCCTCAGCCCAACGCTGGATGCGGGTGTTGGCGCACCAGTCAGTGTAGTTGCCAAACATGCCGTGTAGCAGGTACAGGGTCTTGAACGGCTTGGTGCGGGCCTCGTAGTCGCGTGTTTTGGACGAGACCTTGTCGACCGGCAAGATGATATTGACGGGAACGGTGCGCAACAGCGCGTTGGACAGGTAGTTCATCTGGATAAGTGCCATAGGTCGTGCCTCCTTCGTGATACAACTATTGCAAGATACCAATTCGTGATGGTCGGGTGATGACGTGGCGAGAAATAACGAGCAGCGGTATCACATTACGGGTGACATCGACCCCAGAAGCTTTTGGCTCGCGACGACACCTGGATCGGTGCAGCTTGAGATGCCCTTCGTGTGCACCGAGGCGGGCACACTCTATGGCCGGGAACACTTTGTGACGGGCCGGGCTAGTAAGGATAGCTACCTCTTGGTCTACACCTTCGGCGGGGCGGGGTACTTCACCCAAGCAAATCGCACGGTTACGGTCAACCATGGGCAGGCGTTGCTCATGGACTGTCGTATGCCGCAGATTTACGGAACATCGCCTACGCGTGGCCACTGGTATCACCTCTGGGCGCACATCGAGGGCGTGGGCGTCGACGCGATGGCACGCAGGCTCGGTCTTCCCAAGCTCACGCCCATCACGCTCTCTGAGACGCGCATGCAGCCGCATTTCGAACTGCTCTTTGACAAGATCAAGTCTGAGAGCGTCGAGAACGAAGAGCGTATGGGTATTGCCGTACACACCATGCTCTCCGAGCTTGTTATGGCTATGGCACGCGCGACCGACGCGTCGGATGACCCTGTGCGTCTCGCCTGCGCGTACGTTGCTGACCATCTTGCAGAGCCCATCGCCGTGGACGACCTTGCCAAAGCGGCTAGCGTAAGCGCAAGCTATCTGACAAGACTCTTCAGAGAGTCGCTCGGCACCTCTCCTCATGACTACCTGCTTCGTCAGCGTATCAGCAGAGCAAAGCAACTGCTGATAGAAACCGATGAACCTATTGGGTCCGTCGCTCGTCAGGTGGGATTCAGTACCGAGAGCAACTTCTCGTATCGCTTTGCCAAGATGTGCGATATCACGCCGCGCGCGTATCGTAAGCTGCGCTACGGCACGGCGTGAGGTTGCTACATCGTTGCGCAGATTGCTCCGCCGACCAGTCCACTCAGCTGGCCCTGCTGGGAGTAGCGCAGGGTAAGCGTCTCGGCAGGGAAGGGCTTGCGCAGGTGTGTGCGCACGCGCTCGGCAAAGGCGTCACGGTCAAAACCCTTCATCAGCGGAAGTCCGCCGCCGATGATGACCTCGTCGGGATCGAGGATGTTGGCCTCGGCTGCAACGGCGATGGCCATGGCCTCAAGCACCTCAATGACCTGCGGCTCGTTTGACAGGCGCACAAATGCCTCACCAATAGGAACCTCAGGGAAGTACTCCGTGCAGACGCTTGCGAGGTGGTGGCCGCCACCGAAGCACTCAAGGCAACCGGGATTGCCGCAGCCGCAGGTCTCGGTGCGTCCCAGCATGGGAACGTGGCCAAGCTCTCCAGCTGAGCCGTGCGCCCCGTGCCAGACCTGTCCACCAAGGTACAGCGCGTTGCCGATGCCAGTTCCAAAATACACGCCCGTGACTGACGATGCAGGATCGATGCCCAGGCTGTGGATGTCAGAAAGGATGAGCAGGTTTACGTCCTTCTCCACCGTGGTGGGGATGCCCGTCATCTCCTCAACCTGGTCAGCCAGCGCAAGCCCGGAAAGGCCCTCGACGTTGGGGGCCTGTAGCACGCGACGGCGGGCGGCATCGACGGTGGCGGGCACGCCAATGACCACGCGGGAGAGCTCGTCGCCTTCGGCCTCGGCGAGTGCTGCCCATTTGAGGACTAGGTCAGCGAAGCCGATGCCAATGCCCTTGGCCGCCAGCTGCTTGGTGGGCTCGATGGCCGAGCCGAGTACGGTGAACTCGTCGTTGACGATGCCGACGCGCGTGTTGGTGCCACCGACATCCATGCAGAGGAACTTCTTGCTCATGGTGTGCTCCTTATCTCTGGTGAACAAGGGACGGATCCTAGTTGTTTACGCTACGGGGCCAGGCTCGGCCAGTGCGCGAAGTGCCTGGTCACAGGCTTCGAGCGACTCCTCGCTCATGGGACGCGAGCCACGGGCCAGCTTGTAGGCGAGGTCACGCATGGGGATGCCCAGCTCGTCCGGAGCAACCCAGTCGGGTTTGCAGTATGCGCGGACGACAGCGTCGGTGTCGGGGGTGGCCAAGAGGTCTCCGATGGGCCAGTCCACGTTGGGGACGCGGCGCAGAGGTTCGGTGGTCTCGTACTCAACCACATGGGTGCCTGCTTGCAGTTCGTTGCCGCCAAGCTGCTCGTAGGCAGAGGCGGGTGCAAGCGGCAGCGTGACGTCAGCGGTGCAGCCAAAGGGCACGTCGACCTCAACGCGCAGGTGCGTCTCGTCCAGGCAGCGCCAAGCCACGCGCCACGTGCCTGCGGCGCAGGTGTGCGTGCACTCCAGGTGGCCCAAACGCCAGCTGGGGATGGGCGCCACGGTGGCGCGACGGAAGCCGGGCTCGGCTGCCACGGGACGAAGGCCGGCAGCGTAGGCGAAGAGCCACTCGACGATAGAGCCATAGGAGTAGTGGTTCATGGAGTTCATGCCGATGCCAGTGATGACGCCGTCGTCATCGAGCGAATTCCAGCGCTCCCAAATGGTGGTCGCCCCAAGCTTGACCTCACGGAGCCAGCCAGGATAGCCCTCATAGGTGAGCAGGTCATAGGCCTTGGATGCCATGCCCGCCTCACAGAGGGCGCGCGGCAGGAAGTTGGTTCCCACAAAGCCGGTGACGAGCTTGTTCTCGTTGCGTGAGAGTGCGCGATCAAGGGCGAAGGCGTTGAATGCGGGCGCACCGAAGCCAAAGGTGATGCAGAGGGCGTAGGCGGTCTGCGTGGTCACGGCGCAACGGCCGTTCGGCGAGAAGTACTCGGCGTTGATGTAGTCGCGGAGGTACTGGGCGAGCTCGTCGTAGTGGGCGGCATCCTCGTTCTTCCCAAGCACGCGAGCCGCGTCGGCAACCTCGCAGGTGCTGCGCCACCAGTACAGGTAGGAGATAAAGTCAGGATCGGTTGCGCCGGTGCGATCATTCTTGGGTGCGTCGAGAGCCAGCCAGTCGCCCAGCTGGTGCAGGCCGCCCCACAGGTGCTTCTCACCCTCATCGGTGCGCTCGACGGAGTCGATCCAGGCAGCCATGGCGTCGTAGTGATCCGCG
>JAFWLX010000091.1 GCA_017510875.1 Atopobiaceae bacterium
GCTTACACACGTGTACTCCCACGTTGAGCCCTCGTCGTACGAGCTGGACCAATCTATGGTGCACAGGTAGTTTGAACCGCTGGCCTTGATCGTGAGGGTCGCTCTGTCGCACATGCGCGTTCCTATGTATTTGCTGCCATCGGTCGCGGTGCTCTGGTCCTGCGAGGTGTCATCCGTATCGGTTGTGTCAGCGGTCTGATCTGTCTGATCGGTGTCATCAGTCTGATCGTCACCCTGGTCATCCTGAGCCTCGCCCCTAAAGTCTGAGTCGTCAACGGTGATGTGCACCTCGCTCTGAGGGTCAACCTTCTCCCCTGCCTCGGGCGTCTGTGTTTCCACCGTGCCGTGGAGGCCGCCTTCGTCAATCTTAAGCACGAGGCCAGCCTCGTCACAATCAATCTCGGCGGTGGCAACCGACTGGCCTACCAGATCAGGAACGACGGTCTTGCTAAAGTCGGAGTCATCAACGGTCACACGCACGGTCGTACGAACCTCGACCAGCGTGCCGGCGGCAGGCCACTGGCTGTCAACGATGCCATGGAAGCTGCCGTCAATGTCAAGCGACAGGCCAACCTCGTCAGTGGCAATCTCGGCACTGGTAACCGACAGGCCAATCAGGTCGGGCACAGTCACCATCTGCACGGGACTCGAGAGCGTAACGGTCACAAGCGTGTTGGGTGCAACCTCGGTACCTGCAGGAATGTCCTGTGCAGTCACAACGCCTGCAGGGTCGCCCGTGTAGCGGGCACTTAGGCCAGCAGAGCGCAGCGCTGCCTCGGCGTCGGTCCAGGTGTAGGTCATGACATTGGGAACCTTTACGTTCTCGGCGGGCTTGGCACCCAGCGACACCGTAACCGTGACGGTTGTTCCTGATGACACCTTGCTTCCGGGAGTAAGGGACTGCGTGATGACCTTGCCCTCGGCCACGTTGTCGCTATAGACCTCGGTGTAGTCAAAGCCCAGACCTGCGTCCATAAGGGCCTTCTTTGCGTCATCCTTGGTCTTGCCCATCACGTTGGGAACCGTTGCCTTCACGGCCTCTGAGGGAGCAAGTGCAACAGTGAAGGAGACCTTGGTACCCTCGAGCACGTTGGTGCCGGCACCAATGCTCTGCTTAAAGACCTTGCCCGGAGCCACGGCGCTCGAGACCTCGGGAGCAGTGGCAACGCCAATCAGCCCAAGCTTGTTCAGCTCGCGCTCGGCGTCTGACTGCGAGAGACCCTTAAGATCGGGCACCTGCACCTTCTTGGCCTTCTCCTTGCCAGACGAGATAACCAGGTTCACCTGGGAGTTGGCCTTGGCAGTGCCAAGCGCCTTGGGATCTTGCGAGATGACGCATCCAAGCGGCACGGTGTCAGAGGGCTGCTGGGTCACAGTTCCCAGCCTGAGGCCCGAGGCCAGAATGGCCTTCTCGGCATCTGCCTGCGTGAGGGACACTACGTTGGGTACAGTAAACATCGTGTTCTCGTTGTACTGGGCGGTTTGCTGGGTTGCGTCGGTTGCCGTAGGCGTGCCAGTACCCGAGACGCCCGGCAGTTGCGTTGAGCACGACGAGCACCCGCTTAGCGAAAACAGGCCCAAGGCCAGCATGCCAGCTGCAAGCACCCGCGTTACTGCATGCTTTGATACGTTGCTATGCATAATCAGCCCCACTTTCTCATTGCCATGCGGAGACTTCTCCGCCTTGCATACTCTTTCTATTACACACGAGGCTATGGATCTGTCTCAGCTCATTTTGGCAAATGGCCAAAGGACCGGCCTAAAGTGCTGCAACAGCTGGCACTTTCTCAGATAACGTCGCGTGCCTTAGCTTGACCCTCTCGTTGTATTATGGGGGCAGCCCAAACCAACCATACGAAACGAGAGTCGCCATGGCCTACAAGCTCCTTGCGCTCGACATGGACGGAACCCTTCTCGACTCACGCAAGCACGTGTTACCGCGCACCCGCGACGCACTGCAGCAGCTGGCCCAAACGAGCGTGCCGATTGCCTACTGTACGGGCAGGTGTGTTTCGGAGCTCATGGACTACCCCACCGAGCTACCCTTCATTCGCTACGGCGTGCTTTCAAGCGGTGCGGTGTTGTACGACTTTGCACGTGGTGAGGCCCTTGAGCTACATGCTCTGCGTGCGGATGACGTGCTGCGCGCTATGGAGTTGGCCAACGAGGAATACTGCATGATGCATGCCATGTCCCTTACCACCTCGGTGGTGCAGACCGGTGCCCTCGAGCTTATGGACAGCGTGGGGATGGGCATTTATGTTCCCATGTTCGAACAAATTGCCACACAGGTGGAAGACTTTGCTGCTTGGATAGGCGCGCACGACGGAGAAGTTGTAAAGATAAACTTCTATCACCGTACGCCCCAAAGCAGGGATTGCACACGCAAGCGCATCGAGGAGGCAGGGCTTCCGCTTGCGCTTGCCAACGCGGAGGAAACATCAGTTGAGTGCAGCGCCCAAGGAATCAGTAAGGCAGAGGGGCTTCGCGCATTGGCATCGCTTTTGAGCATTGACATGGCAGACGTGGTTGCCATAGGCGATTCGTACAACGACGTCGAGGCGCTTCAGGCAGTTGGCATGCCGGTCGCCATGGGCAATGCGCCCGACGATATCAAGGCGATGGCACGTCTTGTGGTGGCCGATAACGACCACGACGGTATCGTGGAGGCAATCGAGCGCCTGTTTTAGCAAAAGCACGTGCCATGGCGCCGACGAGCGTCAACACCTCCGTGACCACCGCAGTGATCACGCTCGCCATGGGACCCCCTTCGCACGACGCACCGCGCATATTTATGCACTTTACCTATACGTAAATTGATACTATATTTTACTTTTACGTAATACTCTCCTAGAATATACGTATACGTACATTCTAGGAGAGGTCCAACGTTGAGAGAGACTATCATCTGGGAGGGCACCGACCTCGGACAGGCACTCCGTAGCCGCAGGAAGAATCTTGGCATCCTACAATCCAAGGTGGCGCACGACCTCGGCTTCTCGCCCCGACTTGTATCAGAGATAGAGAACGGTCGCGACACGGTGACCTATGGAAAGATCCTGCGCTACGCCAACTACCTGGGCACGGACCTAGTCATACGGGAGCGAGGCTAGTCATGGCAGAAAAGCGACACTACGAGCTCAGACTCTTTGACCGGACGTTGGTTGAGTTCTCCATCGCCGATACGCCGTTCGGCACCGAGACCGAGCTTGAAGACTATGACGAGCAGGCGTGGCAGCTTATGCCCTGTGGCTTCTCGCTAGACGCCGACGGCATCTGGAACTGGCTCGAAACCCGCTCCATCCCCATCAACCGCAAGAACGCCGGGCAAATCTGCAGAAGCCTTGGCTTTGACCTTAGGGACCGCGAGGCGCTCTACCGCACCAGCCTTGGCCTCTCACTCAACGACTCGTACTGGATAGTGCCGAGAGGCTTTGAGGGACGCTTCGATGACTACAACCTCTACGAAAACCCTTTCAGCGAGGCTATCGGCGCACTTGCTGTCACGGGTGAGCCAGGCGAGATGAGCCTGCATGGAAACACGCCTGAGCTCACGACGGATGGCACGCTGCGGAAGGGATGGCGCATCATCGACGGCTTCAGAACCCTCTACAAGGGTGCCACGGATGGCTACGAGCCCGGTGAACCCGTATCGGAATACCTTGCCTCCCTCATAGGGCAGGACCTCGGCTTGCCTGTGGTCTCTTATAGCCTTGACACGTGGAAGGGAGAGCTCTGCTCCACGTGCAGAGACTTCGCCACCAAGGATGTGTCCTACGTGCCCTTTGCCGTGGCGACGGGAGAAACGGGGCTCGCAGGTGTACTGCGCTGGTGCGCAGAAGTGGGAACCTCCTGCCTTGAGGACGTGTGCGACATGTTAGTGTTCGACGCGCTGCTCTGCAACGTGGACAGACACCTGACAAACTTTGGTATCTTGCGCGACAACACGACGGGACATCCCATCGGACTTGCCCCCATCTTTGACAACGGGAGTAGTTTGTTCCCCAATGTTGCCGAAGACGACGCAAAGCAATTCACGTTGGAAGCGGAGCTCCGCGCACCAGCTTTTGGAGGCACGAGCTTTACGGAGCTGGTGATCCGAATCAAGGGAGTGCGTCAGCAGAAAATGCTAGATCGGATGGGTACGCGCGGTATCGTGGGCAACGTCCTAGCTAACAGGCGTAGGGTCGCCGCGTTGGACACCTTTCTCCGCGAGCATGCCGCCGCGCTCAGCTCCCTCCCCGTTGTCGATCATATCGAACTTGTCGAAACACTCCGTGCATCCGTTCCACTCAGAGCGAAGCGTGAGACGGGAATTCGTCGACTTCTTCCCCAGCAAGTAACGCCGTAGTGCGTCCACTAGGAAGAATCCTGCGTGACAGGAGGGCCGCTCCGTACCGTTGAGATGGCCCTCCTTGCAGGGCTGTGGGGCCCGCAGCGTTAGCTTGCCGCGGGCCCCACTCACCAAAGGCACGAAATATCGAGCCTGCCCCTCAGACCATATTTGGTGTTTCTTTGGTGCTTGCTCTTCTTTGGTCTTCCTTAGCTACTCAAAACAACCTGTTTACAAGCGGTTTTACTCCCCGCGGCTCTCCTTGATGAGCTTCTGGTACTCGAAGAAGCTGTCCTTGCGGGCGCGATGCATGTCGCCAGAGCCGTCATCATGCTTGTCAACATAGATGAAGCCGTAGCGCTTGCGCATCTCGCCGGTGCCGGCGGACACCACGTCGATGGGTCCCCACCAGGTGTAGCCGATGACGTTGGCGCAGTCTTCCTCAACAGCAGCCTTCAGTGCCGCATAGTGGGCCTTGAGGTAGTCGGAGCGATACGGGTCGTGGATGCGCTCGACGCCGTCCTCAACCACAACCTCGTCGTAGGCGCCAAAGCCGTTCTCGACGATCATCTGCGGCATGTTGTTGTAACGCTCGGCTACGGTATTGATGGTCCAACGCAGGCCCGTGGGGTCAATCTGCCAACCCCAGTCGCTTGCCTTGAGGTAGGGGTTCTTGCCGCCCAGGCTCATGTTGCCGGCCATCTCCTCGCCGTCATCGTGCGTGGTGGCGGTCATGGACATGTAGTAGCTGTAGGTGAACATGTCCACCTTGCCCTCGGACAGAATCTCCTCGTCACCAGGCAGAATCTCGGGCTTGGCACCGTACTGCTTCCACAGACGGTTGGAATAGTACGGATAGGCGCCACGAACCTGCACGTCCGAGGCATACCAGTCGGCATCGTCAAGCTTCTGCTGGGTAAGCAGCAGGTCAGCAGGGTCGCACGTGAGCGGATAGGTGGTGATGAATGCCGTCATGTTGCCCATCATGAGGTCAGGATAGTTGTCGTGCGCATACTTGACCGTCTTGGCGCCAGCCAAGAACTGATGGTGCAGCGCGTTGAAGCAAAGCTGCGCGTCACGCGGAGCCTCGGCTGTAGTGCCCGTGAAGCCCTGGACAAGACTGGTGGACAGCGCGTTGTTCATGAACGGCATGCCGGTGTTGACCTCGTTGAAGGTGAGCCAGTACTTCACCTTGTCATGCCAGCAGTCCAGGCAGAACTTGCTGTAGGTGAAGAAGAAGTCCACGCAGCGGCGGTCAGCCCAGGCGTTGTACTTGGCAACCA
>JAFWLX010000092.1 GCA_017510875.1 Atopobiaceae bacterium
GATCGCCGGTCGCGCGGGCCGTGCGGGCTTCGACACGGAGGGTATGGTGATCGCGCAGGCAACGGAGTACGACATCGAGCGTGCTCGCGCTCTGGCCAAGGCTGGAGGAGATCCCAAGAAGGCGCGTAAGGTGCGTACCAAACAGCCCCCAGCAGGCTTCGTGGGCTGGAACAAGCAGACCTTCGACCGTCTGCGAGAGGCACAGCCCGAGGCGCTCCAGCCGCGCATGCGCGTGACCAACTCCATGATTCTGGCAGAGGTGAGCCAGGGCGGAGATGCCCGTGCGCGCGTCAGGAGGATCGTGGAGGACTCCCTACAGACCGACGAGCAGAAGCTCAAGCTGCATGTAAGGGCTGACGAGCTCTTTGACACGCTTATGGGTGCTGGCGTTGTCGTGCGCGAGACTGACGATGACGGAAACGACTCCTATTACACCACCATTGACGTGCCCGATGACTTTGCCCTTGACCAGCCGCTCTCGCCATTTCTTTTGGCTGCTTTAGAGCTTCTGGATCCCCAGAGCGAGACCTACGCGCTTGACGTCATCTCTATGGTTGAGGCAACGCTAGAGAATCCCAGGCAGATTCTGGTTGCCCAAGAGCGTCGCGCCCGTGATGAGGCCATGGCACAGATGAAGGCCGATGGCGTAGAGTACGACGAGCGCATGGAACGCATCGCAGAGGTCAGCTATCCCAAGCCGCTCGAGGAGCTGCTAGAGGCCGCCTTTGCGCAGTACTGTGCCGAGGTCCCTTGGGCCGCAGACTACGAGCTGAGGCCAAAGTCGGTGTTGCGCGAGATGGTCGAGACGGCATCTGACTTCAAGGGCTACATCCAGCGCTGTGGCATCTCTCGTGCCGAGGGCATACTGCTGCGTTACCTCTCCGAGGCGTATCGCTCGCTTGACCGGACGATTCCCTTTGACAAGCGCGACGAGCGGCTTGAGGACATCGTCTCGTGGCTAGGTCTGGTGGTACGCACGGTTGACTCGAGTCTTGTGGACGAGTGGGCACAGACAGGATCCGATGAGGGCGAGGGCGCTAGTCTGGCCGCACCTGGTACTGAGGACGAGGTGGTGCACGATCGCAGGGGGCTTACCGTGCTCGTTCGAAACGCCCTGTTCAGGCGTGTTCGGCTTGCTGCCGAGGAGCGCACTGAAGAGCTGGGCGAGCTGGATGGCGAGTGGGGCTGGCGTGCTGCGCGTTGGAGGGCTGCCCTTGATGCCTACTTCGACCAGCATGAGGACATCCTGCTTGACGGAGATGCGCGCTCAATGGACTACCTTGACATTGATGAGAAAGACGAGAAGGCAGACCATGTGTGGCATGTGCGTCAGACCTTCCGCGACCCAGAGGGTGACCGTGACTTTGGTATAGCTGCCGATGTGGACCTCGACGAGACCCAAGAGCTTGGCGAGGTGGTCTTCCGCGACTACCGCGTGGGCTTTGCCGAGGATCTGCTCGATCTTTAGGAAGGAAGTCTCGCACCGCTGCAGGCCTACAGGCATCCTGCTCGACTCGTATAAAACGCTCAGGGAGTTACCTCTCCCAGTTGTGGCTCTTTCTGTTAGGCTGAGGATGGATGTCTCATGGGGAGGGACGTAATGGCGGACAAGAAGGGCGTTTCTGACAACAATCCCATTGGCGGTGAGATGGGCCAGTCTCCACTGGTTGACGCTGACGTTGCGCAGGAGTTTGCCAAGGCTGCCGGCTGGGTGGTCAATCGTATTCGCACCGACCGAAGCTCGTTTGTAGAGACGGTCATCAAGAAGCCAATCAGGAAGTTCTATCAGTCATATCAGGATGATCCTTGGCTTCGCGCCGCAACCTCAACCAAGATGAGCGCCGTCATCAACCTGTTCTTCGTGTTCTTCCAGGCATATAACGCATACAGGCGCCAATCCTTGTGGTTTGCAGCCCTCTCGGGCTACTATGCGTGGCTTACCTTCATGCGCGTGAACATCGTGACCTACATGCAGACGATGGCTGTTGATGGTCGCGAGGAGCTGAGGCGATACAGAAGCTGTGGAATATGGCTCTTGATGCTCACGACGGTCGTGATGGTGCTTGGCATCGTGTCCAATCGCTTTGGCTACCGTCCAAGCTACACCACGCCCATGCTGGTGGTCGTGGCGCTGTTTGCCTTCTACAACGTGACGGCGTCGGCCATCAACCTGCACAAGTGGCGCAAGCTGGAAGACCCACTGATCAGTGCGAGCAAGGCGCTTTCACTCTCGTGTGCGCTGGTGTCTGTCTACTCCCTGCAGACGGCGGCCATTGGTCGCTTTGCCGCCACGAGCAATGCTGCGTTCATCAACTTTCTTAACATTGCCACTCCAACGGTCATCTTCCTCATCATTGCGGGTATCTCGCTGTTCATCATCCTACGCGTGAACTGGGTGCTCAAGGCCATAGGCAACGACTAGGTTCAAGCGCCGCCTGCGTTGACATTACAGGCCGCGGATGGCCGCGACGGTACCCGTCATGGCCATCCGCGGCCTGTAACACGCCTGTTCCAAGGGCGGGGAGTTCCGGCTGTCCTGTCACAGACGTGTTTCATGTACTGGCGCAGTGTTGGCGCTTTGCTTACCATGAGTCGGCAAGTATCAAGCAGAGGACAGTTTATGCCAGTAGTCGACGTGCACGTGCACATCTATCCCGAAAAGATCAGTGAGCGCGCCGCGCAAAGCATAGGCCGCTTTTATAACATAGTCATGGATGCCGAGAACGGCTCGGTTGCTCGTTTGGAGCAATCGATTTCGAGCTCTCCCATCACCCATTGTGTGGTCTGCTCGGTGGCGGTCAAGCCGCAAACCGTGGAGTCCATCAACGACTTCATTGCGCAGCAGATACAAGAGCACTCCAACTACCTGGGGTTTATGGCCATGCATCAGGACTACGAAGACCCCGAGGCAGAGATTGCGCGCGCCCAGGCCATGGGCCTGTGCGGTATCAAGCTGCATCCAGACACGCAGGCCGTGAACATGGACGACCCCAAGCTCATGCGCGTGTACGAGATTGCACAGGATAGAGGGCTGCCACTCACCATTCATTGTGGTGACTATCGCTATGACTACTCGCATCCCCGCAGGCTCAAGCGGATTCTCCATGCCTTCCCACGCCTGGTGGTTAATGCCGCGCATTTTGGCGGTTGGTCCATCCAGGACTGGGCTCTTGAGTTCTTGGAAGATGAGCGGTGCTTCTTGGATATGTCAAGCTCTATGCGCACGCTTGGACCTCGTCGCACGCGCGAGCTGGTATATGCATACGGCACGGACCGCATCCTCTTTGGGTCGGACTTTCCCATGTGGGAGCCGGCTGACGAGCTGCAGAAGTTTATGTCGCTGGGCTTTAGTGACGCCGAGCTAGAGGATTTGTGCTGGCACAACGCCGAGCGTTTTTTGGGCATGCAAATCGGCTGACGTTTTGTCCCGCGCCACATCAAATAGACTGTCGCTTTTGGGTATCCCGTGCATGCCAGAGGGGTAGAATTTACATTTCACTGGCATCAGTTGGGAGGAGGGTCTGTGGCGTACGCTCATGTGGTGGTGGACATACCCACACGTGCCCTCGAGAAGGCCTTTGACTACTCCATTCCTCCCGAGCTTGAGCAAGAGGTGGACGTAGGTGCCACAGTCCTTGTTATCTTTTCGCGTCGCCCTGCCATTGGGTATGTGGTGGCAATAACCAAGTACCCCGCCCCGGGCGTGTCTGCAGACAAGGTGCTGCCCTTGCGGCAGGTGCTTGCACCGTCCGCCTTTGATATGGGTGCCGCGCGGGTGGCATCATGGATGTCGCGCGAGTACGCATGCCCTCCCTGCGAGGCCCTCAGGCCCTTTTTGGCCCCAGGTCAGATGGTAAAGGTCAAGCGAGAGGACAATGACTCACCTTGGCAGCTGGTATGCGAGCGTTCTGGCCCTGTTGATGGACGATGGGTGCGCCTGGCCGAGCTTGACAAACCGTATGAGCCCCGAAAGAACGCCAGCCGTCAGCGTGCGGTTCTCGAGGCGTTGGCAGCAGGACCTCAGCGCGTGGCAGAGCTGGCGGCAACCATACCGGGTGCGGCACAGGCTATCACTGCGCTCGAGGGCAAAGGCGCAGTGGTCGTGGAACTGCGCCGACGCGTGCGCGGAACAGAGTCGACAACCTTATCTTCAGCTTCGGCGCCGCGACCCAAGTCGTTGACCGACGGCCAGAAACAGGCGCTTGCTGCCATTGACGAGGCGCGCCTTGCAGCCAAAGGAGACGTGGTGCTTGTTGACGGCGTGACGGGTTCGGGCAAGACGGAGGTTTACCTTGCCGCCATCGAGCGTGCGCTAGCGGACGGCAAGGGGGCACTGGTGCTGGTGCCAGAGATCTCGCTCACGGCGCAGACCGTTGGGCGCTTTCGCTCGCGCTTTGGCGACGACGTTGCCGTGCTGCATTCGCGCCTGTCTGCTGGGGAGCGTTATGACCAGTGGGATTTGGTGCGCCAGGGCCTTGCGCATGTGGTGGTGGGTGCGCGCTCGGCACTCTTTGCCCCCCTGTACGACGTGGGCCTCATCATCATTGACGAGGAGCATGAGGGCAGCTACAAGCAGGGGTCAGCCCCGCGCTACCACGCACGCGAGCTTGGTGCGCGTCTTGCCCACGAGCGCGGATGTGCGCTGGTGCTTGGCTCGGCCACGCCATCTGTTGAGAGCATCGCACGTTGCGCCCAGGGCAGCTGGGCCGGCGTCAACTGGCGGCGGGTCAAGATGCCCGAGCGCCCCGGAGATGCCGTGCTGCCTACAGTGCAGATCATTGACATGACGCAGCAGTTTGCCGGCGGAAGCCGTTCGATTTTCTCAGATGCGCTCAAAAAGGCCCTTGAAGAGGTGCTCGAACGCCGCGAGAAGGCTGTGCTTTTGATTAACCGGCGTGGGTTTGCCACCTTTCTCATGTGTCGGGAATGCGGATGTGTTCCCGAGTGCCCACACTGCTCTACCTCTCTTACCTATCACGAGCGCACGCACGAGCTGGCCTGCCACACATGCGGACGCTCGTGGCCAACTCTTGCCTGGCCCGATCCTATGGCGCGCTGCCCAAACTGTGGAAGCCGCTACATGGGTGCCTTTGGCGTGGGCACGCAACGCGTGGAAGACGAGCTGTCCATGCTGGTGGAAGACCGTGCCCAGATCATTCGCATGGATGCCGACACCACCGCTGCCAAAGGTGGGCACCAGAAGCTGCTCGAACGCTTTGATGCGGCCGAGTGCGCGGTGTTGGTGGGCACGCAGATGATTGCCAAGGGCCTTGACTTTCCCGAGGTAACGCTGGTAGGCGTCATCAATGCAGATACCACGCTCAAGATGCCCGACTTTAGGGCAGGCGAGAGGACCTACGACCTGCTCGAGCAGGTGGCCGGCCGTGCGGGGCGCGGCGAGCGCCCCGGCAAGGTGATTGTGCAGACCTACTGGGCTGCACATCCCGCGATCCAGGCGGTTGCCTCGCACAAGAGGGACCTGTTCCTGCAGGCCGAGCTAGACGATCGCGGTGAGGCAGGATACCCGCCCTACACGCGCCTCGCCAATGTGGTCGCATCGGGACGAGACGGTCGGGCCGTGTCCATGGTGCTCGATGACCTTGCGGCAGACCTGCGCAAACGGCTTGCCAAGCAGCCTGGATGGGAGGTTCTGGGCCCATCAGATTGCCTCAAGTCCCGTGTAAAGGATCGCGTGCGGCGCCACGTAATGGTAAAGGCCCCTGCAGACGCGCGCTTGGGCGAGCTTTTGGGCTCCTGCGTGCGAAGCCTGGGAAGTCGCCCCGGCATCTCGATAGCCATTGACGTGGACTGCTATGACCTCATGTGACCTGTAACACTACAGTTTGAAAGCTTGGGCGCTTTTTGTGCAGCGTCTGCCACGTCTTGGA
>JAFWLX010000093.1 GCA_017510875.1 Atopobiaceae bacterium
ACTAACGGCGCGCCTCCTACCCGATTCAAATCCACGCAATCGAACTAGGCGGAGGCATTGGGACAGTAGGGGGCAGCCCCTTACTGTTCCATAATGCGAGTTGCAAGCCCGCATACAGGAACAGAAAGGGGCTGCCCCCTACTGTCACATATACTGGTGTCTCCTAGCGTAAGGTGCCAAGAATGCCGCGGGCAATCTTCTTTCCGGTAGTCTTGCCAACAAGCGGAGAAAGCAGGGTGCCGCCCAGCTCGGTGATCATGCTCTCGCGCTCCCTGCGCTGGCGCTCCTCCTTACGTGCCTGCTCGCGTGCAGCGCGCTCGGCCTCACGCTCAAGCTGGCGGCGTTGGCGCTCAAGCTCTTTGGCGCGCTCTTTCTCAAGGGCGGCACGCTCCTTTTCCAGTGCGGCTTGCTCGGCGGCAAGGCGGGCTTCTTCCTCTTCGCGTGCCCGAGCCTCGCTGATCATCTCATATGACGAGTGCCGGTCAATGGGCTCGCCATACTTCCCGGTTAGCGCTCTTTGATCGAAAAGCACTCTGTCTATCACATCTTGGTCGGCCGCTGCCATCCGGCATGCAGGGAAGATCACCCATGCCCGCTGCACCATGCCGGGCCGTCCGTCCTCGTCAAGAAGGCTTATCAGGGCCTCGCCCGTACCCAGATCTTGCAGTGCCTCGGCTGTATCGAAGTCGGGGTTGGTGCGGAAGCTTGCCGCAGTGGCCCGTATGGCCTTCTGCTCGGCCGGCGTGTAGGCGCGCAGCCCGTGTTGTATGCGGTTGGAGAGCTGGGCCAGCACCTCGTTGGGTATGTCCGAGGGGGACTGGGTGATAAAGTACACGCCCACGCCCTTGGAGCGGATGAGCTTGACCACCTGCACGATCTTCTCGCCTAGCTGCTTGGGCATGCCCTCAAACAGCAGGTGCGCCTCATCAAAGAAGAAGACAAAGCGTGGCTTTTCGGGGTCGCCCACCTCGGGGAGAATCTCAAACAACGAGGAGAGCATCCAGAGCAGGAACATGGCGTATATCTGCGGCATCTGGATGAGTTGCTCGGCGTTGAGGATGTTTACGTAACCTCGACCATCGGGCGTGCAGTCAAACCAGTCGTTCAGGTCAAGGTTGGGCTCACCAAAGAAGATGTCTCCGCCTTGGTCCTCTATTGCCAGCAATGCGCGCTGAATGGCACCCACCGATTGGCTGCTCACGCGACCGTAGGTTGTCTCATATTCCTTGGCGTGGTCAGAGACATAGGTGAGCATTGCACGCAGGTCCTTGAGATCAAGCAACAGCATGCCCTGGTCGTCTGCCACGCGAAACACCACGTTAAGCACGCCTTGCTGTACCTCGGTGAGGCCAAGCATGCGGCTGAGCAGCACAGGGCCCATGTCCGAGATGGTGATGCGCACGGGGCAGCCTTCGCCTCCCAGCATGTCCCATATACGACAGGGAGAGCCCTCGAAGGTCACGTTCTCTTCGACCAGATCAAAGCGACCAAGGCGCTTGCGCAAAGAGTCGGTCATCTCGCCCGCTTGCGCCATACCTGTGACATCGCCTTTAACGTCGGCCATGAACACCGGCACACCAGCCTGCGAGAAGCTCTCGGCTAGGACCTTAAGGGTGACAGTCTTGCCGGTGCCGGTGGCACCCGCAATGAGCCCGTGGCGGTTGGCCTGATTAAGCAGCAGGTAGCAGCGGTCTTCGCCGCCCTGTCCGACCCAGATCTTGTCATCAACAAACATGTGATTCTCCCTTGCGTTGCACTTCTGGCGCCTATCACTATACCGCGAATGATGGTCGGTTGGGGTATGTGCTTGGCCACTGGGGCTGGTGCGCTGGGGGACCGCCGCTGCGGGCCACGGAGGGGCCGGACAGGTTCCGTTGTGGCTCCTTCTGAGGCTGCTCTGCCCGTCGGCGCGGCGGGAGCGAGCGTAACATGCCAGTGGCATGTTACGGCCCGAAGGGCTCTTACAAAACCCCTCGGGGCGGAGCCCCGAGGGGAGACGCGAGTTCCGCAGCTGCCGCGCCGTAAGGGCGGAGCGCTTAGCCGAAGCAGAGCCACAACGGAACCTGTCCGGCCCCTCCGTGGCCCGCAGCGGCGGTCCCCCAGCGCACCAGCCCATTGTTACAAGTCATGGTTGAGCAGCGTTTCTTCTCTCATCAGTGGTAGAGTGAGCAGAACCAACCAGCAAAGGAAGGGCATTGCTCCATGGAACCTGCCAAGTTTGAGAATCGTCGTGACATCGCCAACCGCATTCGGTCCCTGCGCGAGGACAACGACTTCACCATTGAAGAGATGGCCGAGGCCACGGGTCGTTCTGCCAGCGAGTATACCGCCCGCGAGAGCGGCGACATGGACCTTACCTTTACCTTTGTGTATAAGTGCGCCAAGAAGTTGGGCGTAGACGTGGTAGAGCTGCTCACGGGCGAGAGCCCGCGCCTGCGTCACTACGAGATTGTGCGCGCGGGGGAGGGCCTTCCGCTCGAGCGCCACTCCGACTTCCATTACCTGCACAAGGCTCCGCACTTTCGCAATCGCCTGGGTGAGACCTTCCTTGTAGACGTGCCCTACCAGCCCGAGAGCCAAAACGAGCCCATCCACCTCTCGTATCACGAGGGCCAGGAGATGGACTTCGTTCTTAAAGGCCGCCTGCGCTTTCGCTTTGAGGACCACTTTGAGGAGGTCAGCGAGGGTGACACGCTGTTCTACGACTCGGGTCGCGGCCATGGCATGATAGCCATCGGTGGGCAGGACGCCCAGATACTGGCTGTTGTCTTCGATCCAAAAAAGGGCGAAGAGATTATCTAGGCATCGCCCGCCTTCCTGCGGACGGTGCCGTTAACTCAGACATCCGACCATACGTCGCAGAGGCGTGGCTGTTGCGCCTGAGTGCTGACGAATCTCTTTGCAAAGGAACTCATAATCATGCGCTACATCAACGAGAACTACATCTCTGAGAGCCGAAACCTTGACGGCGAGATCATGCACATCTCGCTGCACTACGACAAGGACTTTAACTGGGCCTATGATGTGGTGGACGATATTGCCATCAATGACCCTGATCGCCCTGCCATGGTATGGTGCAACCCCGAGGGCGAGGAGCACCGCTTCAGTTTTGGTGAGATGAAGTTCTGGAGCGACAAATGCGCCAACTTCTTGGTGTCGCAGGGAATTCGCAAGGGTGACATGGTGCTGGTCATTCTGCGTCGTCACTACCAGTTTTGGATTTGCGCGTTGGCGCTGCACAAGATTGGTGCCGTGCTGGTACCGGCAACCTTCATGCTGCGTGAGCACGACCTTGAGTATCGTGTGAACGCTGCAGGCTGCAAGGCAGTGGTGTGCACCGACGCCGGTGCCATTGCCGATGTGGTAGATACCGTGGCTCCCTCGTGCCCTTCGCTGGAGAAAAAGATCATCGTGGCGGCTGGTGGCGCGGGCCTTGCGGTAAGCGAGCCGGGTTTTGAGCCCAGTCGTCACCGTCATCTCTCGGGTCCGGATCATATCTGTCAGCTTACCTGCGATCGCGATGGCTGGGTTGACTTCAACTCGGGCGTACGGGCGGCCAGCGACTTTTGGGGGCGCGTGCCCATTACCGTGGACGAGCCCATGATCATGTACTTCTCCAGCGGCACCTCGGGCAACCCCAAAATGGTGCTGCACAACGGAACCTATGCCTTGGCTCACACCATTACGGCAAAGCTGTGGCACAACGTGATTGGCGATGGCGGCCTGCACTTCACCATCGCCGATACCGGCTGGGGCAAGGCCGTGTGGGGCAAGTTCTACGGTGCCTGGACCATGGAGTCGTGCGTGTTTACCTACGACTTCGACCGCTTCAGTGGCAACGAGATTCTTGACCTGGTGGGGCGCTATCACGTCAGCACCCTGTGCTGCCCGCCCACCATGTATCGCCTGATGATGCAGAGCGATGTGGATGCGCATGACCTCAGCTCGCTTCGCTATTGCACCACGGCCGGCGAGGCACTTAACCCTGACCTCTACGACTTCTGGCGCGAGCACACGGGCCTTACCATCTACGAGGGCTTTGGCCAGACCGAGACTCCGCTTACCATTGCCAACCTCAACAATGCCAAACCGCGTCCGGGTTCGATGGGCAAGATCGTGCCGCTGTACGACATTCGCGTGTTGCGCGATGACGGCAGCGAGTGTGAGGACGGCGAGACGGGCGAGATCTGCATCCGCTACGACCGCGCGTGTCCGCCGCCGGGCATCATGGTGGGGTACTATCGCAACCCCGAGAAGACCAACGAGGCCATTCACGACGGCTGGTATCACACAGGCGATACCGCTTGGCGTGACGAGGACAACTACCTATGGTACGTGGGACGCAACGATGACGTGATCAAGAGCTCGGGATACCGCATTGGGCCTACCGAGATCGAGAGCGTGCTGCTGCAGCATCCTGCCGTGCGTGAGTGCGCCGTGACGGGCGTGCCCGATCCGGTGCGCGGTAAGGCCGTGAAGGCCACAATCGTGCTGCATGATGGCTACACGGGCTCGCCCGAGCTTACCAAAGAGCTGCAGACGTACGTCAAGCGCGAAACCGCTCCGTACAAGTTCCCGCGCATCATCGACTACGTTGCCAGCCTGCCCAAGACTGTAAACGGCAAGATTCGCCGCGTGGCCATCCGCAAGCGCGACGAGGAAGCCGCCAAGATCAAGAGCAGCGCTCAAGACAAGGCTGACGGCCTGATCTAGCTAACAACCTACAGAAGGGTCACGGGCCCGTGACCCTTTAGGCGCTCATTTCCTTTGCCCCCAGCGTGCTTCTTGTGCTATCTTTTGGGTGTCACTAAATCCTAGTAAATAGGAAGGAATTAGCCATGACCACCCAGCAGCACGAGGCTTGTGTCACCGCCATACTAGAGGGCTACGGGGTAGAGAAGGACTTCTTCCAACAGCACAAAAGCATCTTTCCGCGCCGCTCCATCGTGTACGAGATCATCAAAGAGATTCGTGCGCTTATGTTTCCTGGCTACTTTGACGACGATTCCCCGGCGGGCGAAAGCAGCCGCACTCTGGTGGGAGAGCGGCTGTTGCGCATAGAGCGCATGCTGGGCGAGCAGGTACGTCGTGCGCTGCTCTACGAGAACCATGGCATCACCGAGCATGAGGCCAAGGAGCAGGCCGAGCAAGTTGCTCGCGAGTTTATGGACGAGCTGCCGCGAATCCAGCGGCTCATTCTTAAGGATGCCGAGGCTGCTTTTGATGGCGATCCCGCAGCGCAAAGCCGCGAGGAAGTCATCTTGTGCTACCCGGGCATGAACGCGATCTTTGTGCACCGCATTGCCCACGAGCTGTACGTGCGTAACGTGCCCCTTATCCCGCGTCTTATGAGCGAGCAGGTGCACAGCAAGACGGGCATTGACATCCATCCCGGTGCCACCATTGGCGAGTACTTCTTCATCGACCACGGCACGGGTGTGGTTATTGGCGAGACCACCGAGATTGGCAGCCATGCCAAGATCTACCAGGGCGTGACGCTTGGCGCAACCTCCACGCGCAAGGGACAGCTGCTTTCGGGCAAGAAACGTCATCCCACGTTGGGCGACTACGTGACGGTGTACTCCAATGCCAGCGTGCTGGGCGGCGACACCGTTATTGGCTCTGGATCGGTGATTGGCGGCAGTGCCTTTGTGGTCGAGTCAGTGCCCGAGAACGCCCGCGTGGGTGTAAAGGACCAAGAGGTTGTGGTGCGCACGATAGGAGAGCCCGAGCCTGTGTGGTGCTACGAGATCTAGTGGTGGCATATAAGGGTATGGTGCGTGCTCCCTCAGGGGCGCACGCTGTTCCTCAGTTTATGCGGTATCGATATAGTTTGGCCTCGCTCAGCTCGTGCCCCTCAATGGTTGTGTCAGCCAGTTCTATCAGCTCGTCAAGCGTGTAGAGCGGAACGCTTGCGCAGTCGCCCAGCAGTGGGTCGCGTACCAGTACCCTGTTCTGTGCAGCAACGTAAAACATGCCAGAATGTACGCACGAAAGGGGACCAAAGGAGTCCTCCTCAAGCGAGATGACGGCATAGCTCGTGCTGGGTCGCTCAAGGCCTAGCGAGAGGCAGAGGGCATGCAGTTGCTGCGCATCTCCCTTTGGGTACATGAGTCCCGAGATAAGGGGCAGCCGTACCGATGACGAGCGCAGAATCTGCCCCGTGCTAGACGAGAGCATCAAGAGCATGCCAGCGTTGTCCTGTACCAGCAGGTGCTCTCCGTCCGGCGAGAATGCGATGGTGCGCAGGTTAGAGACTGGCTGCTCCCAGAGGACGTCCCACGTCTCCGTGTCAAGGCAGCATACGTTTCCGTCAGCGCACACGGCGGCAAGGCGGCTGCTATCGCTGTTAAAGCAAAGCTCCCGATCTGTCTGGTTTGTACTTGGCAGCAGCAGCTCCTCTGCTGCGCGACCCTCAAGGTGGCTTCCGTCGGAAAGCGAGAAGAGCTGCATGCGACCGCGTCCGTCTTGGTCAAAGATGGCTATAGCCGTCGTATTTGTGTGATAAAGACTCTGCATGTTCTTCTCAAAGGGCCCAATTGCCAACAGCTCATCTAGAGTATCGCGGTCAAGGTAATGGACCATATAGGCTGTTCCGCCATCATCCGTCCTGCCAAATACCGAAACATGCAATGCCTGTTTCTGTCCCACCTGGCACACGCCTACGCCTTTTATGGCAACCCATCCGCTTTCCTTGCGGCTAACCTCGTGGCGCGCAACAACCTCACCAGTATCAAGCGAAAGCTCCGTGATGGTGAAGATGCCGTTCTCATCGTTTTCCGTGTACAGGATCATCAGGTTGTCGGCAAGGCTCCATCCGGTATTGCTTGTTACGCCAAGCTCCTCGTAGCTCTTGGTCCATAGTGGCTCAAGGGAGTCTTGGCCCAAGATGCTGAAGCCCTCGGCGCTGTGCGCCACAAGATAGCAGCTGTCGCCCCTGCGGCCGTCTTGGAACGTGGGCTGATAGACAGCATCAACGGTCAGGCTCTCAAACTCCTTGTGAGGCTCTACGTTGGGTATGTCGCTCGCAAGGCGCAGCATCCGATAGATGCGATAGGTTGCGGCGTCCGTGTCCCATACCATTGCATAGGGAACATCGTCTAGGTAGTGTAGCGACCCATACTCGCCTTTTGCCACATCCATCTGAGACAGGGCCACCGTATCGCCGCTCTTCTCGTTGATCGTCTGAATCAGCAACGACCCTTCGATGTCAAGGGTAGCAAGTGCGTTGTACGGGGTGATAAGGCAGCCCCTTAGAGGTGCGCCCGCCTTTACGGTCATAACGTCGTTGCCATCGGTGTCAACAAACTTCACCTCGCTGCCGGTGACGTAAACTACGTTGCTCCCCTTGCTCTCGCCCACTACGTAGGCATAGCTCGTGTGGAATACGCCCGTGTTGTCATAGTAGGTGGGAGGCGTTTCTGCCCTGCTCCATAGGGGCTCAAGCTCGCTGCTGTAGACGTCAAAGTAGGCTGTTCCCAGACTGACCGAAAGCGGGCTGCTGGCCTTGCCACTTATGCAAACGATGGAGTGGTCAAGAAAGCTCAGCTCATAGGCTCCTGCTTGCGAGGTATCTGCCGTGCGCGTATCGCCGGTGGCAAGGTCCACGCGCCAGATGCTGCCCAGGCAGGCAGCGGCAAGAGAGCTGCTGTCAGGCGAGAAGGCAACGCGTACGGCGTGGCCAAAGCCTTCGGGCTCTGTACGGGGAGTCAGGGACAAGTGAAGTGGTTCGCCTACCTCGCCGGTGGTGGTATCTATCAGATGTACCAACACCTCTTGGTCTTGACTATCCTTGTTGAGTTTGAAGGTGCCCAGGGCAACTAGTGAGCCGTCTGGTGACACGGCAAAGTGCCCACCGCCCCAAGAGGCGCCGTCAGGCGCAAAGTCAGTAAGCTTCCAAAGTGCCGTGCCGGTCTGTGAGTCAAATAGTGCCAGCGAGTGGCTGTGGACAGAGGCGCACAGCAGCCGCTCACCGCAGAACTGCAGGCAGTCTGGCTCTATCTCAAAGTCAGGCTCGCCAGTAGACGAGAGCTCGCGCGCCAGGTCGATGGTGGAGACCGTTGTTCCCGTTGCCAGCGAGACGATCTCAAGCGAGCCGTCCGCCTTGTAGAAGGCCTGTAGCCCTCCCTCGCTCACGGCATAGTGGTACTTTACGTCATCAACTGCATAGCAGCTGCGCCAGTAGGTTTCGGCAGGATAGACCTGCGTTGCCTGTGCCAGGGCAATCTGGGCGGCGGGCACAAAGGGGCGGTCAGTGGATGCAGCGCTTGTGGGCAGTGCTGCTAGCGCCACCTGAATGGCCTCCATGCGGTCGCCTGCGGCCAGTAGCTCCTGCGACTCCACGGCAAGGGCTTCGCTCTCGTTGACCTGCGCCTGGTGGTAGTTTTTCTCAATCTGGTGCTGTTGCCAGAGCGAGAACGATCCAAAGGCCAGCGATATCGCCGCAACTGCAGATGCACCTATGGCAACTCGGCGCATTTTGCGCGCATGCAGGCGTTGGCGCAGTTCATCAAAGCCGCAGCCAATGAGTGTGGCGGCAATGCGCATGCTCTCGCGGTTGAAGTCCTTGAGCGCGTCGCTACGAAAGTCGGCGGCTATGGGCTCCTCCTCAACGCTTACTACCTCGCCTGCCTCGTTGAGGGCAAGGCGGCTTAGTACGAGCGGGGGAAAGCTCTCGTTGGGCTCTCCCGCCGCTAGGGCTATGCGAATGCGCTCTCGCCCGTGCAGCGAGGCAAACAGTTCTACCTCGTGACGTACCCATCGACTCTCGTTGGTTTGGGGGCTGCACACTACCACCAGGTAGGGTGAGCGCTTAAGCGCCTCGCGTATCTGGTCGGGCAGCGAGGTTGCGGTGGGCAGCTCGTCCTCGTCGCGAAAGAGCTTTCCCAGACGCCGACGCCCATCTGCCGGTGTGACGCCCCTGGGAATGTGCATGCCCTCAAGCTTGCGCTGCAGGCGCACAGCCACCTTGCGGTCGCGCTCAAGGTGACGGTAGCTTATGAACGCCTCGTAGTCGTAATCATCGTAGGAGGGGCCTCCGGGTACTGCCTGGCCACAGAACGGGCAAAAGGCGGCCTCGTCGTCAATGGTGCTCTTGCAGATGGTGCAGATCATGGTCCCTCCTTTTTTGTTCACCATAGGAACAACTGTATAGTAGGTCCGTGGTTGGGAACAAGAGGGGACCTGACCACCTAGGTTTCGTGGTACCGTTACTGCTCATAGGCAGAGCGAAAGGATCGTAGATGCAGGCTTCAACCATGGCTGAGGTGTTTGGTGCGCCTATCATCGTTCTAGTGGGGCACGCCGGCACGGGCAAGACCAACACCGCGTTGGGGCTGGCCCTTGCGCTGGCCCACGAGGGCTACGAGGTGACGCTGGCCGATCTTGACGTGGTTAACCCCTACTTTCGCAGCAGCGATTATCCCCAGCTGCTGGAGCAGGCGCACATTCGCCTGATTGCCCCTGTGATGGCCCGTACCACCCTTGACACTCCCAGTCTTACCGGCGAGTTGGATGTTGCCATCGAGCAGACAGCCGGCTCGCCCAATCGCCGCCTGATCATAGACGTGGGCGGCGATGATGACGGTGCCATCACCATTGGCCGTTGGTCGGAGCGTCTTAAGGCGGCAGGCGCCCAGGTGCTCTATGTGGTAAGCGCCTATCGCAGTCTGACGCCTGTGCCCGAGGACGCGGCTGCCATGTTGCCCGATATTGAGTGGACGTCTCGCCTTAAGGCAACGGGTGTGCTCAATGCCTCAAATCTAAGCGACGAGACCACGTCTTCGCACGTGCGCCACGGTCGTGAGTTTGCGCTCAAGACGGCTGATCTCTTGGGCCTGCCCTTGACTGCAACGGTGGTCCCTCTGGCGGCCGCAACCAAGCTGGATATCACCAACCTGCCTGCGGATGTTCACAACTACGCCACCATTGCACCCCCCTCGGTTACCGAGGCGTTAATAGAGGGCATATCAGACCCCGAACCACTGGTGTTGATGCCTAGATTGGTACGCACACCCTGGGATAGCTAGGGCCAAAGGCAAAAGCATAAGTACCCGTGCGAGGGAGCATCTCCCTCGCACGGTCTTACCTGTTCTATCGGTTCCAACGGAGAGGAAGGAATCGCGTATGGCTCGTATCATCGTCGATGACGTTCATTGCAAGGGCTGCGGCCTGTGCGTGAGCGCCTGCCCCAAGGGGGTGCTCGCTCTCGACGACGAGCGCATTACCCCTAAGGGCTATCACCCAGCGAAGCTGGTGGACCCCGATAACTGCATCGGGTGCTCGTCATGCTTCATCACCTGTCCCGACGTTGCAATTACGGTGGTGAGATAGATGGCTGACAACACAAAGGCCGCCGAAGAGCGCGTGCTCATGAAGGGCAACGAGGTGCTGGCCGAGGCTGCCATGCGCGCCGGTTGCCGCTTCTTCTTTGGCTACCCCATCACACCGCAGACCGAGCTTGCTGCCTACATGGCCAAGCGTCTGCCCAAGATTGGCGGCACCTTCCTGCAGGCCGAGAGCGAGGTTGCGGCCATCAACATGGTCTATGGCGCCGGTGCCGCGGGTGCCCGTGTCATGACCAGCTCAAGCTCGCCTGGCGTCTCGCTTAAGAGCGAGGGCGCCTCGTACATGGCTGGCGCCGATGTTCCTGGAGTCATTGTCAACGTCATGCGTGGTGGCCCCGGTCTGGGCGGCATTCAGCCGTCGCAGTCCGACTACTTCCAGGCAACGCGTGCCCTGGGTCACGGCGACTACTTCATGCCGGTGCTGGCCCCCTCAACCGTGCAAGAGATGGCTGACCTCATCTATCTGGCCTTTGATCTTGCCGACGAGTACCGCACCCCCACCATGATCTTGGCCGACGGCATGATTGGCCAGATGATGGAGCCGGTGAGCCTGCCGCCCGCGCGCGACCCCAAGACGCTGCCCACAAAGCCTTGGGCAACCGCGGGTCACAAGGGCGAGCGTGCCCACAACGTGATCAACTCGCTCTACCTAAGCCCCGAGAAGCTTGAGGACACCAACCGCGAGCGCTTTGAGCGCTACGAGAAGATCCGTGCCACCCAGCAGCGCCAAGAGCTCATGATGTGCGACGACGCCGAGATTGTGGTGGTGGCCTTTGGTGCTGCCAGCCGCATTGCCCGCACTGCCGTACGTGACGCGCGTGCCAAGGGCATCAAGGCCGGCTTGCTGCGTCCCATCACGCTGTGGCCGTATCCCACAGACGCCATCGACAAGGTCATTGACAACGGTGCCAAGAGGTTCCTCTCCGTCGAGCTCAACATGGGCCAGATGGTCGAGGACGTGCGTCTGGCTGTGGCTGGTCGCGCCAGCGTTGACTTCTACGGTCGTACCGGTGGCGTGCTGCCCACGCCCGAAGAGGTGCTGGCCCAGATCGAGGCCTTGGCCGAGGGACGTCCTGTGGCACCCTCTGCCGGTGGTAGCGCCACTGGCTCGGTGCTTCCCGCGCCCATCGACCGCAAGAGCAGCTACGAAAGGGGTGAGTAGCATGGCAAAGACCAATCCCGTTACTCTGCCCGACTACCAGGTCGAGCGCATTGGCGCACAGATTGGCGCAGACGAGACCATCGTGAGCGCTCGTCCGCATGCTCTCTCTGACGCCATCTTCAACTATTGCCCTGGCTGCACGCACGGCATTGTCAACCGTCTGGTTGCCGAGTGCATCGACGAGCTGGGCATTGAGGGCACTACTGTGGGCATCGCGCCCGTGGGTTGCTCGGTCATGGCATACGACTTCTTCAACTGCGACATGATTGAGGCCGCACATGGTCGTGCTCCCGCAGTTGCCACCGGCGTCAAGCGCGTGCACCCCGAAAACGTGGTCTTTGCCTACCAGGGCGACGGCGACCTTGCCTCCATCGGCACCGCCGAGACCGTGCACGCCGCCACGCGTGGCGAGAAGATCACGGTGATCTTCATCAACAACGCCATCTACGGCATGACGGGCGGCCAGATGGCCCCCACCTCGCTGCCCAACCAGGTGACGCAGACCAGCCCCTATGGTCGCGACGTAAACAGCGCTGGCTACCCCGTGCGTATCTCCGAGCTGCTTTCCACGCTTGATGGCGTGGCCTACGTAGAGCGTGTGACCTGCGATTCTACGGCGCATATCCGTGCCGCCAAGAAGGCCATCAAGAAGGCCTTCCAAACCCAGATTGACGGCCTCGGCTACTCGATGGTCGAGGTTGTGGCAACCTGCCCCACCAACTGGGGCATGACACCGCAGGCCGCCTTCCAGTGGCTGCGTGACAACATGCTGCCGTACTACCCGCTTGGCGTATACAAGGACGTAGTGGCCGACGGCTATGCCAACGCCGCCGAGGCTGCGCTCGAGCGCGCCAAAGACTGCCCCATTGCCCAGCAGAACAAGGAGGACTAGCCATGGCAGAGGACTTCAACCACGAGCTGCTGTGCGTGCTCTCGGGCTTTGGCGGCCAGGGCCTGCTGTTTGCCGGCAAGGTTATGGCCAACACCGGCCTTCTGGATGGCCGTCACGTAAGCTGGATGCCAAGCTACGGTCCCGAGATGCGCGGCGGAACCGCCAACTGCAGCGTAAGCCTCTCTGACGAGGCCATCGGCACCCCGTTTATCACCAAGCCCACGGCAGTCATTGCCATGAACCAGCCGTCGGTAGAGAAGTTTGGTCCCACCATCGTGTCTGGCGGCACCATGGTGATCGACTCCACGCTGGCCATGAATGGCGCCGAGGGCGTCGATCTGGCCGATGGTGTAAACGTGTTTGCCTTCAAGGCCACCGAGATGGCCGAGGAGGCCGGTCTCAAGGGCCTGGCCAACATCATCTGCTTGGGCAAGTTGTGGGCCGAGACCCACTTCTGCACGCGCGAGACGCTTGATGCCGCACTGGCCAAGTGCGTCCCGCCCAGCAAGCAGCATCTGCTCGAGCCCAACCGCAAGGCCCTGCAGATGGGCATTGACCTGTAACGCTTACAGCGACGTGACAAAAGGGGACAGGCACCATGTGACAATTTGTCACATGGTGCCTGTCCCTAAACTGTCACATACATCGTGTCTAGTCGCGCGGCACAAGAACCTCTACTGCAACATTGTTCATTCTTGAGTTAGGAATGGTAACGGTGCTACCGTTCTCCTCCTTAACAACGGTATGTCTGAGCGTGATGTCCTCGACGATTCCCTTGATTTGCATATAGTCCATATTGAGAACGACGATATCCCCAACTTTGAATGGCCTATGAATCGAGAGCAGAAACCCTGCAATATAGTTACTGAGAGATTCTTTGGCGGCAAATGTTGAGCAGATGGCCAATACGCTGCCAGCGCTGCACATCATTTCTACTGCGGGACGAAGGGGAATGACTTGACTGGCAATGGTGAGCGTTACAATGGTCAAATCGGCAAAGCGTACTGCGCTAGAAACAAACCGCCCTGAAACTTCATGCTCAGGGTGAGTCTCATTGTATTTTTTGATCTTGAGCTTTATTGAAAACCAGACAATAAGACCGATGGCTAAAGTGAAGATTGTTAGTGAGATAAAACTAGCATACCCATTCACAAAGAGCTTATCGATATCAGTATCCATGCACAATCCCTCAAGCTTGCCAAGCGCACTTATAGAAGCATCCTACCATAAGCCTATCAGGCATCGTACAGTGTGCCTGGGAGCATTGCACAAGATGCGTCCCCGCAGCTTAAGGTTATGCCTTTGGTGGCGGAGACGCGGTGCCGCGCGCATCCGTGTTTCGCGCAGGTATCGACCTGTGAATGCTGGTTCCCAATACGAGCGAGTGATGGTATAAAGCTCTGTACACCATAGTGCAAATTCACATTATGAAGGGGAGGGAAGTATGAGCTTGGCAAGCAGCCTGCTGTCCCTCCTGCTTCTTTAGGCGCTTCCGCGAGCAAGCGGTTGCGCCCGTAACCCCTTTTGCAGGCCGCATGTCGGCCATCGCGCGTCAGCGCCTCTCTTGCCCAGCATCAGCCTTGCCCGTAGGCAGGCCCAACTCCAGAACGGAGCACACCAGCCCATGAAGCTCGCATTCTCTACCCTCGGTTGCCCCAGCTATGCGTGGACCGACATCTATCCCATGGCCAAGGACCTTGGCTTTGACGGCATCGAGATTCGCGGCATTCAGGGTCGCGCCTTCGCACCCAATACGCCGCCCTTCCAGCTTAACCGTCGCGATCGCACGCGTGTCCAGCTCGAGCGTTTGGGCCTAGAGATCCCTTGCTTCTCGTCCAACTGCGAACTGGCGGACGAGAGCCGTCGCGAAGACAACATCAACGAGGTCACACGCTACATCGAGCTGGCCAGCGACATGGGCACCCCTTATATACGCGTGCTGCTCTCGCGTGACATTCACCCTGTGGGTGGTGTGAACGACGACTACATCGTTGACCTTCTGCAAGACATTGGTGGCTTGGCTTCCATCTACGATGTTACCGTTCTGGTTGAGACAACCTCGGAGTATGCCGATACGGCACGTCTGGCCCGCGTGCTTGACCGTGTGGGTATGGACAGTGTGGCCGCGCTGTGGGACCTGCATCATCCTTACCGCATGTACGGCGAGGCGCCCGAGCAAAGCGTGGCTAATTTGGGCAAGTACCTGCGCTATTGCCAGGTCAAAGACTCGGTGCAGGTGGGGGACCACTTTGAGTACCGCATGATGGGCGAGGGCGACCTGCCCTTGCACCAGATGTTTGATGCCCTTGTGGCCTCGGGCTACGACGGCTACATGACCTTTGAGTGGGTCACCCGCTGGGCGCGTGACATTGCCGTGGGCGAGGCGGGCATCGTGTTCCCGCAGTTCCTCGAGTACATGCGCGATTACCTTGAGGGCGGTGCCGCTGAGCAAGAAACCGCCGAGCAGGTAGAGGTCGCCCGTCCCGAGCAGGCTGCCAAAGAGGCCATTGTGCTCCAGCACTCTCTTACCAATGATGGTACCTACCCCTGGCCCAAAGAGCACTTGGTCGACTACACCTTCCCGCAGGTGCTCGACCTTATCTGCGAGCTGTATCCCGAGCAGTACGCTTTCCGCTACACCGAGCCCGACAGCTACTACAACCCCCAGCCCGACGCAACGGGCGAGTACTATGTGCGCACCTACCCGCAGTTCCGCGATGACGTGGACGAGTTTGCTCGCGCACTGATAGCCATGGGTGTGCAACCGGGTGACAAGGTGGCCATCTGGGCCTCCAACGTGCCGCAGTGGTACCTCACCTTCTGGGCAGCTGTCAAGGTGGGCGCCATTCTTGTCACCGTCAACACCGGCTACAAGATTCACGAGCTTGAGTATCTGCTCAAGCAGTCCGACACGCATACGCTGGTGATGATCGACTCCTATAAGGGCACCAGCTACCTTGACATCATCGACGAGCTTGTCCCCGAGTTGGTGGGCGCCAAGGCAGGGGAGTGGCAAACCAAGAAGATGCCGTTCCTTAAGAACATCGTCACCATCGATGGCCCGCATCAGGGCTGCTACAGCTGGGGCGAGGCTCTTACGCTGGGCGATTCCGTTGACCAGAGCGAGGTTGACCGTCGCAGCGCCGCCATCGACAAGCATGACGTATGCAACATGCAGTACACCAGCGGCACTACGGGCTTCCCCAAGGGCGTCATGCTCACGCACTATAACGTGGTCAACAACGGTAA
Source organism: Atopobiaceae bacterium (assembly GCA_017510875.1). Taxonomy (GTDB): domain Bacteria; phylum Actinomycetota; class Coriobacteriia; order Coriobacteriales; family Atopobiaceae; genus UBA1367. The sequence continues at coordinate 15,650 of JAFWLX010000093.1, forward strand.
GGCCATCGGCGACTGCATGGACCTCTCTACCGGTGAGCGCATGATGATCCAGGTGCCCATGTTCCATTGCTTTGGCATGGTGCTGGCCATGACGGCGTCCATGACGCACGGCACCACCATGAGCCCCATCCCCATCTTTAGCCCGCGCAAGAGCCTGCACTGCATAACGCGCGAGAAGATTACCTGCTTCCATGGCGTGCCCACCATGTTCATTGCCATGATGAACACCCATCCCGCCTTTGAGGAGACCGACTTTAGCCACATGCGCACGGGCATCATGGCCGGCAGTCCCTGCCCCATCGAGAAGATGCGCGAGGTGGTCGCAAAGATGCACATGCGTGACATCTGCATCACCTATGGCCAGACCGAGGCAAGTCCCGCCACCACCATGAGCAAGACCACCGACACCCTCGAGCAGCGCGTGGCCACGGTGGGCCTGCCCATCTTTGGCGTCGAGTGCAAGATCATTGACCCTGAGACGGGCGTCGAGCTGGGCGATGACGAGCCGGGCGAGTTCTGCAGCCGCGGCTACAACACCATGAAGGGCTACTACAAGATGCCCGAGGCAACCGCCGCCGCCATTGACGAGGACGGCTGGCTGCACTCTGGCGACATCCTGTTGCGCCAGCCCGACGGCTACTTCCGCGTGACCGGCCGCGTAAAGGACATGATCATTCGTGGCGGCGAGAACGTGTACCCCAAAGAGATCGAGGACTTCCTGTACACCTTCCCCAAGACCAAGGACGTGCAGGTAATTGGTGTGCCGGACAAGGTCTACGGCGAGGTCGTGTTGGCCGAGATCATCCTTAAGGAGGGTGAGACAGCCACCGAGGAGGAGGTCAAGGACTTCTGCCGCGCCCGCGTGGCCAAGGAGAAGGTGCCCGAGTACGTGCGCTTTGTCGAGGGATTCCCCATGAACGAAGCCGGCAAGATCCAGAAGTACAAGATGCGCGAGGAGGCCGTGGAGCTGCTGGGCCTGCAGGAGGCCGCCAACATCGAGACCGCGTAGGCACATCGCGAGGCAACAATGGTATAAGCTGCTGATGACCGTCGTACCAAACGGGTGGGGGCTCTATGTCCATTTCGCTCATACCGCCGCGCTTCAAGTGCCTCTCGGGCAGCGTGCTCAAGCTGCTGGCTGTTCTTGTCATGCTGGTGGACCATAGCGCTTGCGCTATTCTCGCAGGACAGCGTGGCGGTCATCAGCCTGTTCGGCATCGAGCTGACCCGCTATAGGATTATGCGCGACATCGGCCGCATGGCGTTTCCCATCTTTGCGTTCTTGCTGACCGAGGGCTTTGTGCATACCAGCGATAGGCGGCGCTACGGCGAGCGGCTGCTTGCGTTTGCGCTCATCTCCGAGATCCCCTGGAATCTTCTGCATGCGGGGACGATTTTCTACTTCGAGAGCCACAACGTATTCTTCACGCTGTTCATGGGCTATCTGGGGCTTTGTCTGCTCGAACGTCTGAAGGATGAGGATGCCCCTGCGGCGCGCCTCGCCGCAGGGGGACTGATCGCGCTCTTTGTTGTTGCCGTTGTGGGCAACGCGGACTATGGGCCGCGCGGTTTTGGGCTGGTGCTCGTGCTGTACCTCTTGCGCGGGCAGCCGGCGCCGCGGGCGGTGCTGGGGAGCTGCGTGCTGAACACCCCGCTGTTCGTGTCGTTGGCATACCTGCCCATAGGCATGTACAACGGACAGCGCGGCTTCGTGAAGGGCCCGGTGATTAAGCTGCTGTTCTATGCCATCTATCCCGTGCATATGCTGGTGCTGTATTACGTCCGCCTGCGCACGCTGGGGTACTGACGGCTGGTTTTGCATGCTCGCGGGGTACGAAGGGGAGTATCCCTTCTGTACTGCCGAAAAGAAAAGGGCCCAGCTTGTTGCCCGGGCGGCGGTACAGAAGGGATACTCCCCTTCGTATTCCGGCATGCAAAACCCGAAGCTTATTCGGGCTCCGTTTTGCAGAACACGAATAAGCCCCAAGATTTTGTATGCTTGCGTTGTCCCTGATTAGCGAGGGTGGATGCGAGCGACCCTCCGCCGCATCGTTGCAAAGATAATAATGAATGCATGAGAGCCGTTCTCTGATCCCTCTTTCGTGCTACGATGAGGGATAAGCTCGTAGGGGGTGGAACGGATGCTCGGTTGCTTGCACAAGGGAACGTCAGGGGGCAAAGGCAAGCCTCTGCTTGTCTTGGCTTTCGGGGCTTTCGTTGCCCTATTGTGCGGCATCCTCCTGAGCGGCGGAGCCGTGCTTGCGAGCGACAGCGCGCAAAGCAGTGCGCAGGAGGGTAAGGACGCGCAACACGCAAGCTCTGCGGTCAACTTTGAGCACGAGCTGGACGACTACGTCCCCAAGAAGGACCATTACAACTTCTACCTCACCTACAAGATCGTGCACCCTTGGTGGGACGCGGTGGCGCTGGGCATGGAGGACGCCCAGCGGCAGTATCTGGCAAAGGGGATCACGGTCACGTACGAGTATCTTGCGCCCAAGGCGGTGTCCGCCGAGGACCAGATGCAGCGTCTTCTTGCTGCCGCAGAAGGGCCTTACGACGTGATAGGCGTCGACGTGGCTGACGAAGCGGTTATCACTCCCGTGCTGGACAGACTGGTGGATTCGGGGAAGAAGGTCCTGACCTTCTCTAGCTCGGATGCCGCCAAAGGCTGCAAGCGGATAGCGTACGTGGGGAACACCCACAACTACGAGGACGGAGCGCTGCTGACCGAAGCGCTGTGCAAGCGACTCGACTACCAGGGCAAGGTTGCGATTCTGGTGGGCAGCGAGGGGGCGCCTTGCCACGAGGACCGTGCTCGGGGTGCGCGCGACACGATCGCACAGTACCAGGACATGGAGATCGTGGAGGTTGCTTACGACCAAGATTCCGTGGAACTTGCCTACGATCTGACCCAAGGGATTCTGGAGAAGTACGACGACCTGGCGGGTATCGTGTGCTGCAACATGAGCAACCCCGTTGGCGCTGCACGTGCGGTTGTGGATGCGGGCCGAGAGGTGGTCATCGTGGGTATGGACCACGACCGCGAGGCCCTGCGCTACCTGCGCGAAGGGATTATCTACTGTCTAGGCGTGCAGGACTGCTACTCGATCGGCTTCGATACGATTCAGACAGCCGTGAAGGTTGCCGATGGCGTGCAGCCGGGAACGCTGTATCCCGAAGCTGTTGACGAGAAGACAACCATCATCTACCAGGATGACGCGACCGACATGCTGGGGATGCTTTACGGAGAGATACGTTAGGTCGAGACCATGCAGAAAAAACCAACGTTTCTTACCCAGATCATCATAGGTGCCTTGCTGGTCACGATCGTTATTGGCGCCACTTCGCTGTGGGTCACCTCGGGCGCGCGTTCGGCTGCAAATAAGGCAGCAAACAAGGTCACCGAATTCTACCTGCGGGAGTTTGCGGGTCGGCGGTCGCAGATGGTGTCAGCCGCCATAGACGAGGAATTCGAGCACATGAGACGAGCGCTCCAGCTTGTCGAGCCCGCCGACCTTGCCTCGCAGGATGCATTGCGCGCCTTTATCGGCAAGGTCGAGACCGCCTATGGCACCAACCAGTTTGCGATTGTCGACGAGGATGACGTGGTCTATGCACGATACGCTACGTATAGCGGTGGCAGCAGATACGACTTCCTCTCGAACGGTGCTCTCGATGGTGGCGATGTAATCAGTGCGACCAACCTGTATGGTGCGAACAAGCAGGTGTGCCTGGCGATACCCGTATCGGGTTTGACGTTTCTGGGAAAAGACCTCAAGGCATGCTTCGTGCAAGTTGACATCGAGAGCGTCATTCGGGGCCTTGCGCTCGATGCCGAGGAGAACAAGACATCCTTTGGCCTGTACTACCGCAACGGAGAGAACCTCACGAACCTGGACTTTGGTCCTATCGGGGCAAGCGAGAACCTCTTGGATGCGTTGCGTGACGTGCTGGATGTGAGTACGTGGAACGACCTGAGCAAGAGCTTCTACGATGGCAAGCAGGATGGAATCGAGTTCAGCTACGGTGGCGTGCGGCAGACGCTCTATTTTGCCCCGGTTCCCGAGACGAACTGGGTGCTCACAGCCTTGGTGTCCGACGATCTGATTCAGGACCAGATGCGCAGCGTCGGCGACGAGATGATCATGCGCAGTACGATACAGATCCTGGTGACGGGGTTGGCTTTGCTCGCGTATTTCGGTGCCATCGTCATCAAGACTCGCAAGACGTCCGAGGCCATGCTCGCAATCGAGCGGCAGAATACCAAAGTTGCAGGTGAGCGCGCCGAAAAGAGCGAGCAGGCACTCAGCGAGGTCAAACAGATTGCCTATACGGATGCGCTTACGGGGGTCAAGAGCAAGTTCGCCTATACCGAGAAGGAGGCCGAGCTGGACCAGGCGATCCGAGAGGGAAGCGTTTCCGACCTTGCGGTGGTCGTGTGCGACGTCAACGGCCTCAAATATGTCAACGATACGTATGGACATGCAGCAGGCGACGAGTACTTGTGTGCGGCCTGCAAGTTGATCTGCGAGATGTACGACCACAGCCCGGTCTATAGGATTGGCGGCGACGAGTTCGTGATCCTGGTGCAAGGAGACGACTACGAGCGGCGCGAGCAGATTTTCGCCGAATTCAACAAGCGTGTTGAGGAGAACATCGCGCAGGGGCGTGCCGTGGTTTCGGCAGGAATGGCCGATTTCGAGCCTCATGACGAGCAACTCTACGTGGTGTTCCATCGTGCTGACCAGCGCATGTACGAGCGAAAGGCGCGGCTCAAGGAACTCGGTGCCCGCGTGCGGGATTGAGGAACGGCGAGTGTCCATATTGGCCCCGACTGGCCAATAGTTGAAAACGTCTGCGACGGGGATGGCAATGCTATTCATAGTACAGAAGAAGGGGGGGCACGCTTGACGAGATCAAGGAGTTTGCCGCC
>JAFWLX010000005.1 GCA_017510875.1 Atopobiaceae bacterium
ACAGTCTCGCTCCCGCCGCGCCGACGGGCGGAGCAGCCTCAGAAGGAGCCCGAGGGTTGCCGCCAGGCCGGTCCGTGGGGGACGGCGTCCGCCGAGGCCCCTACCGTTGCGGCTCAATCCATCCGGGCCTATCGTGCGCGCCTGCTGCCGTGGGTCTTCTTCATCTCGTAGAGACGCTCGTCTGCCTCGACCATGGTCTTGTTGATGTCGGCAAAGCTGTCAGGCCCTATAGTCAAGAACACGCTGCCATATGAAGCCGAGAGGTCAAACGGATACGAATGCGTGGCGTTGAACGTTGCCATGCCAGCGTCAACCGAGTGCCCTAACAGCCTTACGGCCTGCTCGTCCTCCAATGGGGCAAAGGCAATAAACTCGTCGCCGCCAATGCGTCCCAAGATTGCGTCCGGCGGCAGGCAGGCGCTTAAAACACGCGTGGTCTGGCGTATGGCCTCGTCGCCGTATTTGTGGCCAAAGGTGTCGTTGATAGTCTTGAGCCCATCAAGGTCAAAGTAGAACAGCGCCCCGGTATGTCCCTGATGCAGGTTCATGATGCGGCTCAGCTTGCTCATAAACCCGCGGCGGTTGAGCACGCCAGTCATCTCGTCATAGTGCGACTGACGTTCAAGCAGCAGGTTTGACCTGCTCAGCATCTCGTTGGATTCGCGCTCGCTGGCTATCATCTGCATGTGCTTAAGAGCGATGCCTAGGTTGAGAAACGCAATCAGCTGCCCGTCATTGTCAAGGGTGCCTGCGTCTATGGCGACAACGCCCATCAGCTCGTCTCCGGCCATGATGCCACCTACTGTGTACACGGTAGGGCCGCCAAGGGGGGGAATCACTACGTCAAGCAGCTCTTGTAGCGGGATGGGCGCCTCTTCTTCAGCGATTCTGATGCGCCCCTTGGATAGATGCCCTTTGGGAAGCAGGGTGTCGGAGAGGGCAAACGAACGTACGCCAATGAATGATACTGGCTCGGGTAGCAAGTACAGATCGGCCTGGCGTATGCCCAGATCTTGCAAGTCCTTCAAGATAAGCTGGTAGGCCGCGCGTGGGTCGTTTGACTCGCGCATCGCGTCGTCGGCAATGTGGAAGGCGGTCCACTCGCGTTGGCGCATGGAGAGCTTGGTTTCCTGCACGTCGGCGTTGAGCATGCGGGCAATGCCCAGGTGCAGGTTGGATATCTGCTCTATCACCCAGCCTGCGGTCTCTTTGTGCGACTCTTCTACCAGAGCTTTGAGCAGCGCAATTGCTGCCGACTGAAAGCCGTCAAGCGAGATGCGGTCACGGTAGGGCTGGTTGAGCATAAGGTTAAGGTCTTGCGAGGAGAACAGCTGGTCATCAGTGCTTCCCTTGGCCACATGCTGTTGGTAAGCGGCCTGAACCTTAAGAACAAACTCCCGCATGACCGAGCTAAAGTCCTCGACAATGACCTGCGTTGCCATCGAGAGCGTGGAATCAACCACAAGATCCGCAATCTGGTCGATAGGCGTAGGATCTTGTTCGAGCAGGGCCCTAAACTGGTCCACCATGTCGCGTGCGTCCTCGCCGCACGAGCTGCGGGCGATAAACGAGCTGGCCAGCACGGGCTCTTCCTGTGGCTTGCCCTCGCAAATGCGGATGGCCTCGCGTGCGGCCATGCATCCCAAATCGTAGCCGGTGATGTGCACTGTTGAGAGCGGTGGATTGAGGTGCGTCGAGATTTCGTTGTCGTCAAATCCGGTAACGGCGATGTCCTGCCCAACGGCAAGCTTGCGGCGTCCCATCACGCGATAGACGGAGTGGGCAATGAGGTCGCAGCAACATACAATGGCCTCAAGCTCGCGGTTGTTGTCGATGAGCCGGTCAATCGAGTCACCGCACTCGCCCGAGAATTCGCCGTGCTCAATCATGCTGGGCGGCGTGGGAAGGCCGTGGGCAGCCATCTCCTCGAAGAATATCTCCTCGCGCTGACGAGCCCCTGTACTCGACTCAGGTCCGCCGATAAAGGCAATCCGACGAAAACCCTGCGTCTCTATAAGGTGGCGCATGCACTCGTGCATGCCTGCCGCGTTGTCTTTGGCTACGCAGCGATACCCGGGAATCTCACGCTCGATGACAAGGGTCTTGTTACGGTCGAGGATGCCCAGAAAGTCGCCCAGCGACACATGGTCATCAGTAAGGTAGCTTGCAATGATGCCTGCCGGCACAATGATGGCGTCAAGGTCGAGGCGCGCGGCAACCTCAAAAGCAACCCTAAAGTACGAGATGGCATTCTCACGTGAGTGGAATGGAATCAGGTCCGAGATGGCAACGAGCACATGCCCTGCCTCTTCCAAGGTGTTTTGTACGCCCATGCGAATGGTATGTATGTACTCGATGGACTTGTTGCCTACTAAAAGTCCTATACGGTAACGCCTCATCATGTCTCCTAGCAGCACACTGAGCTTTCTTGCACATAAGAAAGAGCATAGAGTTAGTCATCTTGCTCTTGCCGCGCAATGCGTCTTGCAATCGGCAAGAGGAGCTGCGGAGTCTGGCATAATGAAATGGCTCTAGGGGTAGTATGGTGACAATGGGTTTGTCCTGCGGCGTTTATGCGGGCGCTTGGCTTGGAAGGGAACTGCTTCTATGGTCTCACTGTTTGGCAAGGGCGATGGAGCCAACAAGCATCATGACGGCGAGCTGCGCAAGCTACGTCGCCAAGACCTTTTGCAGTTGCTGGTAGAGCAGATGCGCGAGGCAGAGCAGCTACAAGGCCAGGTTGCAGAGCATGAGAAGACCATAGAGGACCTTACGGCTACGACCGAAAGGCTCAAGGCCAAGCTCGACGACAAAGACGCCCAGATCGAACGCTTAAAGGGCAAGCTCGACGACAAAGACGCTCAGCTCGACCGCTTGAAGGTCAAGCTGGATGACAAAGACAAGCAGATCGAGCACCTAGAAGACAAGATCGACACCAAAGATGAGGTTATAGCCCGGCTGAGCGACAAGGGTGCCGCCAGCCTCGAGTCCGTGGAGCCACGCGCATGAGCAAGCCTGAAGACAACAGCAACCTGACCGTTGAGGACCTTGAGGCCGAGTTTTACAAAGAACGGCACCGCAACAACTTTAAACGCGTGTTCAAGAGCACCATCTCGTCGCTTTTGGTAGTGGCGGCCGTTGCCGTTATCGTGGCCATGCTGGTGCTGCCGGTGCTGCAGATCACCGGCACCTCTATGACCGAGACTCTGCACGACCACGACATCGTGGTGGCGCTGCGCGGCTCGGGCCACAAAACGGGTGATGTCATAGCCTTCTATTACAACAACAACATCCTCATCAAGCGCGTGATTGCCACCGAAGGGCAATGGGTTGACGTGAAGGAAGACGGCACGGTGTACGTTGACAACGAGCCGCTTGACGAGCCCTATGTGAGCGAGAAGGCGCGCGGCGACTGCAACATCATCATGCCCTATCAGGTGCCCGAGGGAAAGATCTTTGTGATGGGCGACCATCGCTCTACTAGCCTGGATAGCCGCAACACGGCATTGGGCTGCATAAGCGAGGACATGGTGGTGGGACGCCTGCTCTTTCGCGTGTGGCCGCTTACCGACATCGGTCCCATCAGCCGAGGCTAGAGTAGGCTGGGACAATTTATATCAGACAACGCATCGGCTTGGGGACGATCCCCTAACCCACGCGCACACAATGCTGGCATATTACGCTCTTGCGGTCTGCAACGCATAAAAGCAGGGCTACAGGCAGCCCTGTAGGGGGCTTGGGATTTGTCAAAACCCCGTCATTCGTGCAAACGGGACAACGTTTATGAAGGTTGGTCTCACGCTGGGGCATAAAGTTAAAAAGTAGATGTAAAAGTACGCTAATTCGGCAGGTAGAAGTATATATGGAAAATTAGTATAGACCAGCACTTTGGATGGGATGAGAACGATTCCAGCACGTATTATAATCCGCTTGGATGAGCATAATAGAACATGTATGCCTATGTGTCTTCTACCTTGCCGTATGGCGCGGCGGGAACTTACTATACCTCTGAAAAAGCGAAGGGAGGCGGCACAATGGCTACAAGGACAAGTGAACATCTGGCCACGATGCTGCGCTCTCGTAAGCATGTGGCGGGCTATGCAGGTCTGCTGGTGGCGCTGTCGGTATTTGTTGCCCTGGTAGTAACGGGAATGCTCCGGCAGCATGGCATTGCCTTCACCACGCAAGAGCAGGTGCTTGACTGCCAGTTCTCTGATGTGGCGGCGCACACGCACAACAGTGACTGCTACGACAACGAGGGCAACCTCGTGTGCCCCTTGCCCGAGATAGAGCAGCACGTGCACGATGACAGCTGCTACACCCAAGAGCAGCAGCTGGTTTGCGGACAAGAAGAGTCCGACGGGCACACGCACACCGATGACTGCTACCAGACAGAGCTCATCCTTACCTGCGGAAAAGAAGAGATACTCGAGGAGCACGTGCATGGCCCTGGATGCTTCCGCACTGTGGATAGCGCCGACGACGCGGCAACGGCTACCGCTGCCGGCCAGAGCTTTGAGGGCAACATAACCGACGAGCACGACAACGTTCTGCTCAAGGTCAACGTCGAGGCACCCGAGGGCGCTCTGCCCGAGGGCAGCGTCATGCGTATCGAGGCTATCGAGCCTACGCAGATCGAGGCCGCTGTGGACGAGGCCGTCTCCAAGAAGGTCGAAGGCAAGGTCGAAGAGATGCAGACCGTTGGCATCACCTTCCTCAGCCCTCAGAACGAGGAGGTCATGCCTACGTCCGACCTCAAGGTGACCTTTACCTCTGAGCTCATCAAGGACACCGATGATCCGCTGGTGGTAAGCGTTGACGAGCAGGGCGAGGCCATGGTGGTCGACGCCCTTACTCCCGAGCAACTCATTGAGCGTGACGAGACTCCTGTTGACAACGAGCTCAAGCTCGAGCAGCAGCAGCCCTATACCTATGCCATCGTCTCGACCACCCTGCAGCAGACCCTGCAGGCATCCGACGGCAACACCTATACCATCACGGTTGACTGCCCTGCCTCGGCGGGCATCCCCGCCAACGCAACGCTGGCGGTAGAGGAGGTCCTCGAGCAGACTGACGAGTACGATGCCTACCTCAACCAGGTAAACGAGACCCTGTCTGACAACGAGGCGGTTGCCAACGCGCGCTTCTTTGACATTTCTATCCTGGATGCTGCTGGCGAGAAGATTCAGCCCGCCAGCGAGGTTGGCGTGACCATCCAGCTTGCCGAGCAGCTCTCTACCGACGACAACGAGCAGGTTAAGGTCGCGCACTTTGCTGACGACGGCTCGCAGCCCGAGGACATAGATGCCGCCGTTAACGGCGACGCCGACCAGAACACGGTGAGCTTTGCCGCCGAGTCGTTCTCGGTCTACTCAATCTATACCATCAAGCCTGTTCCTCAGACCGATGTCATCGATGGCGAGAGCTATGTCATCATGAACTGGCATAGCGATCACACCAGCAAAGAGCGCGGCTTTGCGCTTACGGCAGAGCCTAGCGCCACCGGTCTGTACTACGCTCGCACGTGGGTGCGCCACAACGAGCTGGTGTACTCTGGCGCAGACACCGACTATCCGGTTGCACTGTGGACCTTTGCCGCAATCACCGAGCCGGACGAGGACATGGGTCTTACCCAGACCATCCTCAACAAGAGCGAGAACAAGGATCACCTCTACACCGTCTCGACCACCGATGAGAACGGCCAGGTTAGCTACCTGTGCATCGATGACAGCGGCGTACTTTGCCTGTCCGACAGCCCTGCGCCCCTGCGCGTCAACAAGGGTCAGGAAGGCGGCGGCTACGAGGACATGGTCATGATTGCTCGTCCCAAGGGCATGGCCAAGGACACCGCGCGCCTCAACCTTGCAAAGGACGGCAATGGCGGATACTTCCAGGCCTATAGCGGTAAAAGCATCAACGGAAACGACTGGCAGACGCTCTTCTTGGCCGACGACTACCCCGTCAACGTGCTCAACGAGAAGCACGAGGCCGACAAGGTCTCTGTGAGCAGCCTGGTTGAGCAGGACACGGTTGTGGTGTACCAGACCGTGTGGAACAAGCTTACCGACCGCTACGACGTGCTGGCCATCACCGGCAACGGCACCTTGGTACCCATCGTTGACAACGGCAACAGCATTGGTTGGTTTACGGCCGTAGATCCCAGCGACAGCGAGAAGATTCTCTCTGCCGTTGAGTGGACCCTCTACGTGGGCACCAACGACGATGGCACCGAGAGCGGCTACTACTGGCTCTATAACAAGGACACTGACACCTTCCTCACGCCTCGCTCCATCTACGATAGCAGCGATCAGCCCCTCTATGCCAAGACTCTCAAGCGTGGCAACTTCACGCTTGACGAGCTGGGCGATCCGGCCACATTCAACTACAGCATGCGCCTGCCCGGTAGGGACGACAACGAGTTTGACTCCGCCATTACCAACTGGTCGGAGGAGGATGGCACGCAGGCCTTCTACTATGAGCTTGACGAGGACAACAACGCCAGCCTCGAGATTGGCCCGCTTGGCAAGGCAGAGCAGTTCAACTTTGCCCGCACCACCGACGTGCTGTCCGAGGAGCTCACCACTGTCGACACGCTTGACAGCGCCTCGATGGGCATCACCATGAGGATGTTTGACTATCCCAGCCGCGAGTGGATGTCCCAGACCATTGGCTCTGACTCCATCTCAAAGATCGATACCAAGACCTGGGATGGCGGCTATGTGCCTGGCCTGCTTGATCGCAAGCTTGACGCAAGCGGTGTGCCCGTATCGCGCATTACTGGCCCGCTGTCCAGCTGGTTTGATCCGGATGGCATGCAAGACGGTGCAACGTATCTAGGAGAGGTCAACCACCTCTTCCTCGAGAGCGCCTACAGCGAGACAGGCTACTTTGAGTACAACTCGGCCCTTAACTATGCCTATCTCAATGGTAGTGACTTCACGGTCTACAACCAGATTGGCGCGCCCAGCTACTCGTCCAATCACGGCAACTTCATGCCGCTGAGCGCGCTCAAAGAGAACTGCTTCGCCACTAACGACGTAGACGAGTTCCGCAACCCGCTGGCGTCCGACAACCCGCGCAAGGGTGACCCTGTGCACGAGATCGCCACCTACGGCGGCAAGGAGAACAAATATAAGTACAACTACAACTTTGGCCTGAGCCTTGAGGCAAGCTTCACTCAGCCGGCGGGCGGCACTGACGACCGCGGCAACCCCGTTGTCTTTGAGTTCAGTGGCGACGACGACTTCTGGCTGTTTGTGGACGATGTGCTGGTGCTTGACCTTGGTGGTATCCACAGCGCCATCTCGGGTAGCGTCAACTTCCAGACGGGTGAGATCACGGTCAACAATGGCCTGCCCAAAGCTATCGTCACAACTGAAGGTGCAAATATGGGGACCGGCTCCATGCCCGGTGCCACCATCAAGGAATGCTTCCAGAAGGCAGGCGTGTTCCCTGACGGCAGCGTCTGGGACGAGAACGCCACGCAGGCCGATATCGATCGCTATTTTGACGGCAACACGCTCAAGGGCAACTACTCGCTGCATACCATGAACGTGTTCTACACCGAGCGTGGCCGCAGCGCCTCCAACCTGCACATGCGCTTCAATCTGCACACCACCCAGAAGGACGCCTTCTTGGTAGAGAAGCAGCTGTCCAACACCGACAAGCAGAAGTACATCGAGGCCAACGTGAGCTTCCCCTTCCAGGTGCTGCTTAAGAACGAGAGCGGCAAGTTTGTGCCGGTGGGTGCCGAGGAGGCAGGAACCTATCTGGGTGCTACCAAGGCCACAAAGACCTACGGTGGCGGCTGGGCCGACACGGGCGAGGCCCTTAGCTTCCAGACCCTTACGCAAGAGGATGGAACCGAATACAAGAACGTGTTCTACCTGCATCCCGACGAGGCTGCCTGGTTCCACGTAAAGGACGGAAGCCAAGAGTACTTTGTGCGCGAGATTGGCGAGGACACCAGCAAGTTCAGCGTGGCACAGATCAACGACGTGGTGGTCGAGAGCGATACCGGCAGCACGCCGGTTGACGCCGAGGGCAAGTACTCTGAGTACAACTCCTCCGTGGCAACCGTAGGCGAGCGCAGCCGCGTGACCTACTTCAACCAGCTGTCCGAGAGCCACTCCAAAGAGCTGCGCATCACCAAGGTTGTGGAGCCCGCAGGAGAGACGCACAACGTCAACGCCACCTTTACCTTCAAGGTCTCCATTGGCCTTGACGAGCTGAAGCCTTTCAGCGAGAAGAAGTACTACATGGTAAAGGCCAATGCAGAGGGTGTCGAAGAGTACTACACGGTGCGCGGCGGTAAGGTTGTCAAGCTGGTAAAGGAAGGCGATAACTACTACCTTGACAACAGCAGCCACGAGCTGGTGGGTACAGACCCCATATGCGACTACAGCAGCCCCCAGGGCTATGTTGAAAACGTGCCCGAAGGCTACACCGTGGTCATCAAGGACATGATGTCTGACATGCGGTTTGCGGTAGAAGAGGTGCGCATGCCCAACGGCTACACCTTTAAGAGCATCGCATGCAGCGGCTGCACCGACGTTTCTGTGGACGGCACCGTGGGTACGGGCAAGATGACCATGGGCAGCAACGCCGAGGTCACGGTTACCAACTTGTACAAGGTGCGCAAGATACGCATCGTAAAGGTTGACATCGACAACGAGAGCACAAAGCTCAAAGGTGGCCAGTTTACGCTCTACAACAGCGGTCCTGACGAGCAGGGCTTCCACAACAAGGATATCCTTGCCACCTTTACCTCCAACAGCGAGGGTGTTCTTACGGTTGAGACTGTGGCCGAACAGTACGCGTACTCGGGCGCCAAGAAGGGCGACACCAAGCTGCAGCTTCCCGTGGGCACGTACTACCTTGTCGAGAACAAGGCGCCCTCGGGATACGAGAAGCTTACCGGAGCCGTGTGCATCACAATGGATGCCCAAGACGATGACACCACGATACCCGTGCGTTCGCAGCAGGATATCTACCAGCAAGGCCTGCCGCGTGACGCCACGTGGAACGAGACGACCAAGACCTACGACCTGGTGGTTGTCAACAGCAAGGGCACCCAGCTGCCGCAAACCGGCGGCATGGGAACGCTGCCCGTGTATCTTGCCGGTGGCACCATGATGGTTGTGGCCGCGCTTGGGCTGCTGCGCAAGCAGAGGCCTGGAAGGGGAGGTGATGTCCCGTGCGTCTAGGACCTTTGGTCCGGGCGTCCGGCGGGGTGTGTGCCTGTCCCAAACAGGACTCGTCACCCCCATAGTGACGTCTCTGGCGCCGTGGAGCTTGGGGCAATAACGAGCGGCCCCGTGCAAGGCGCCTGTAATAGTGGGTATACGAGGGTAGTTAGTAAAGTAGGCAATAATGATGCGCCCACAAGGGCACACAAGGAATGGAGCAAACGATGAAGAAGATACGCAAGCTCTTTGCAGCGGTCCTCACGCTTGTTGTGGCGCTTGCAGTGAGCACGGTTGCTCTTGCAGCCGAAACGGGAACGATCACCATCACCCCGCCTGCAAATACACCGAGCACCGTTACCAACGAGTACAAGATCTACAAGGTGTTTGACGCCGACGGCGACGGCACGAACATCAGCTACAAGCTGGTGTCCGGCAAGACTACGGCCCCTACAGGCTTTACGTTTGACGCAGCCGGCAACGTGAAGCATTCCGGCGACCAGCTGACCGCCGAGGAGATCGCAGCGCTTGACGCGTACGTGACCGATGCCGATCTGGTGGATACCGCCACTTCCACGGGCACCACGCCGGCAGTGTCCAAAAGCCTTGAAAACGGCTACTACTTTATCAGGACCAGCACGGGTACCGCTGTAAGCATCAACAGCACCAACCCCAACGCAACCGTCATCGACAAGAACACTGTTCCGTCGGTCAAGAAGCAGCATGTAGCCGGTGGGGCTGCAACCCTGCTCGATGACGCTGGCCAGAAGGCACTTGCCCAGGTGGGCACCGATGTTGACTTCTCTGCCACCGTCACCTTTGGCAAGGGCAGCAAGAAAGTGGTGTTCCACGACGCCATGGGTGCAGGCCTCAAGCTTGACACCGACAGCATCGAGGTAAATGGCCTTGCAGATGGCCAGTACACCATTCTGACCGGCAACAGGGCCCATAGCGGCGACACCTTTACCGTCACCTTTGTCGACGGCATTGCCAATGCCGCAGTGGCAACCATCTCTTACAAGGCCACGGTAACCGACGCAGCTCTTACCGTTGTCACTGGCAAGAACACCGCCACCGTGACGTACGGCGACAAAAACGCCAGCACGCCTGCTTCCGAGACCTTCACGCGCAATGCCAGCATTGCCGTGCTCAAGAACGATGGCAAGAACACCGACACAACTAATGACGATGAGCCACTTGCGGGCGCCGGTTTCAAGCTGAAGAACGCTGCAAATAAGTACTATAAGCTCACCACCACTGACGCAAGCGGTAACGCAATCGATCCGGTTGTTACTTGGGTTGACGCCGAGGCTGATGGCGACGAGCACACCTCTGATGCTGACGGCAAGGTAGCAGCGTTTACCGGTCTGCAGTACGGCACCTACACGCTGGTTGAGACTACTGTGCCTTCCGGCTACAACAAGGCGGCCAACACCGAGGTGACCATCGCTCAAAGCGATGCAGCAGAAAACCTTGTCCAGACCAAGACCATTGTCAATAACACCGGCGCCGTCCTGCCCAGCACCGGTGGCATTGGCACCACGATCTTCTACATCGTGGGTGGCATCCTGCTGGTTGGCGGTGCCGTGATGTACATCACCAGGAAGCGCGTCGCCAAGATCGAAGACGAGTCATAGTCTTAAGATGGGTGGGCCCCAAGCATTGGCTTGGGCAAAGGGGCGAATCCTAACGCCCCAGCACAGCAACGCTTGGGCCCATATGTCCTGGGGCGAAGGAGCTTCCTCTTTCGCCCCAGGGCTGTCCCTGTGGCACGGGGCACATACGCTCGTCCGCTGCGCATATGGCCACCAAACGTATGCCCGGCAAACGATCGTATGACGGAGGCACGTAAGGACCAATGGGCATCTTGTCCAACATACGCAACCGTTCTGGCAGGGGCAACGCGCCCACGCCTGGCTCCGCTCGCAAGAAGGCGCAGCGGAAGGGTCCTGATGTCGCGAGCATCGTCTTTGTGGTCATGATGCTGGTTGGTGCAGCAGTCATTGCCTACCCCACCTTCAGTGACTGGTGGAACAGCTATCACCAGTCGCGTGCCATTGCCGACTACGTCGCCGCAGTAGACGAGACCGACCCCGAGACCATTAAGAAAATGCTGGCCGAGGCGCATGCCTACAACAATCGCCTGCTCAAGAAGTCCAATCGCTTTGTGATGAATGCCGAGGAGAAGGCCGAGTACCAAAAGATTCTGGACATCACGGGCACAGGCGTTATGGGTTACATTCAAATCAACTCGTTGGGCATCAGCTACCCCATCTATCACGGTCTTGACGAGGCAATCTTGCAGGTGGCCATTGGCCACATGGAGGGCACAAGCCTGCCGGTGGGAGGTGCCTCCACGCACTGTGCGGTATCGGGGCATCGTGGTCTTCCCAGCGCCAAGCTCTTTTCCAACCTCGACAAGATGGTAGAGGGCGACACCTTTACGATCACCGTGCTCGACCAGACCGTAACCTACGAGGTTGACCAGATTCGCATTGTGCTGCCCAAGGACACCTCGGCTTTGGCCATCGAAGACGGGGCCGACCAGTGCACGCTGATCACCTGCACCCCCTATGGTGTCAACACGCACCGCCTTTTGGTGCGCGGGCACCGCATCAACAACATTGTGGGCTCGGTGGTCATTCCGGCAGAGGCCGTGCAGATTCCCAACTATGTAGCCGTGCCGGCCGTGGCACTGCCCATGCTCTTTGTGTACCTGGCCATCACACTGGGCTACTATCACATGCGCGGTATAGACTACGACCGCGAGAAGGTCATGAGCGAGCTCAACGAGCTTAAGGACCAGGAGCCTAGTGGCTTGGGGCCAGACCCCAAGGACAACGACAACGCAAACGCTGAGGCACAAGCTGCCCACAACGTACAAGGCAACAACAACAATCACGATAACAAGCAAGAACAGTGAGGAAGGAGGGCCCATGCATACAAAGAGAAGCAGATTAGGCGCACTTGCGCTTGGCATCGTCATGGTGCTCACGCTGGCGTTTGGCACCGCGGTGGCCTATGCCGCATGGGGCTCTGGGAGCAATACGCTCACCATTCTGGCATCAAACAGCACAGACGAGACCTTTGTTCAGGACGTCGAGAGCGCTGGCGTACAGGTGGACGTGTACCAGATTGCCACCGCTACGCCCGACGATCAGCTGGGCGCCTATCGCTATACCCTGGTTGCACCCTTTGACACAAGTGCCATGCAGTCGCTGCTCTCCACCTCAAGCTGGCAGGACTTGGCGCTAGAGGCAAAGGGCATCGTGACTGCCGCGGACGGCAACGTCAAGGCCGTGGCAACCAATCACGCCATAACCGGCGAGGCCGCAAGCCCACTTGCCAACCTTGCCGATGGCATGTATCTGGTGCTGGCCCATGGTCAGGGTGGTGCAAACGAGCCCGCCTACAGCAGGCGCTACGCCTACACCTATAGTCCGGCTGTAACGGTGCTGCCCACACGCGAGGCAGACGAGAATGGCGTGATCTCTACGGCTGGGGCTGGGGACTGGCTGGACAACGCGACCATTGTCCTTAAGCCCGAACGCTCGCCGCTGTATGGCTCGCTGACCATCAACAAGACGGTGGAGGACTTCTCTGGCCAGCCGGCAACCTTTGTGTTCCACATCACCGGCAGCATGGTGCTTCCCGCCACAACAGAAGGTGGCGAGGCGCAGACCATCACCTATGACAACTATGCCGCCATCACCTACAACGGCACGCAAGAGTCGGCGTCCACCACGGTCACCCACATCCCGGCAGGCATGACGGTGCAGGTAGAAGAGGTGTACGCTGGTGCTCGGTATCGTCTGAGCAGCAATGACACTGCAAACAAGACCGTGGGCCCCATTGTGGCCGACCAAGCGGGAGACCCCATCTCGGTGAGCTTTGACAACGAGTCCAACAACACGGGCAAAGGTGGCAATGGCATCGAGAACAAGTTTACGTTTAACCTCAACAACACGGGCGACTGGGACTGGACGAGCACGCCTAGCCAGACCGCCCCGGCAGAGTAGGGAGGTGAGCACAAGATGAAGCGCAAGACAATGATTGCCGCCGCTCTCGCTGCGGCTCTGGTTGTGGGCGCAGGCATTGGTCCGGCGTGGTCGTACTTCACCAGCACCAGTGCCGCCTCGGGCTCGCTGCCCATCAAGATCGAGCCAACTACCACCATCACCGAGGAGTACGGCTCGGGTGAGAAGAAGGTTGTGATACACAACCTGGATACCTCCGAGATACCCGTGTTTGTGCGCGTGGCGGTGTACTCAAGCATGGATACCGAGGTCTCTGGCAACGGTTGGAGCGGTGCCGATGATGGCGTGGCCAGCGGCAAGGGTTGGTACTACTACAACGATCCTCTTGAGGTGGGGCAAGATACCAGCGAACTGAGCGTAAAGATACCGGAGTTTCCCATCACCAAGTCAGACACCGAGCCCAACGGCGAGACCGACGGTGCCAACTACGCTGTTATCGTGGTGTACGAGTCAACGCCCGTCAAGTATGACAAGAGCGGCAAGCCCTATGCCGACTGGACGCTCACGCTCAATAGCAAGAGCTCGGAAGGAGGGGAGTAACCATGCTTAAGAAGTTTCTAGGCTCTCCCATCGCAACCGTAGCCCTCTTTGTGGCGGCCGCCGCGCTTATTGGGTATGGTGGCATCAAGGGCGTGCAGGCTGCACCGCGCGTGCAGTCCGAGCTGTTTGGCGTTCAGGTCGAGCTTGATCACATTCAGACATCGCTCACCGAGAACGGCCAGATTGCCGAGGGCGATGGCGACCTGCTGGGTCAGCGGTTCTTTGACGCAAACGATGACCTGTCCGATGCATCGCAGTTCAAGGTAGGCAAGGCCTACAACGAGGTGCTGGCCGTGCAGAACACCGGCACCATTGACCAGTATGTGCGCGTAACCGTGCGCAAGTACTGGTACGAGGAGGAGCAAGGCGCAGATGGCGTGGCCAAGAAGCGCGTAAACCTTGACCCCAGCCTCATCAACCTGCACTTTGTAACGGATGATGGCTGGGTGATTGACGAGAAGGCTTCTACGCCCGAGCGCACCGTGCTCTACTATCAGGGCATTGTGGGCAGCGAGCAGGACTCCGAATCGGGCGAGCCTAGCTCCACCAGCCCGTTTGTGGATAAGATCACCATCTCGAGCGATGTGCTTACCCAGACCACTGACAAGAACCTTGACTATGAGAACCTGCGCTTTTGCGTTGAGGCCGAGGTTGACGCGGTGCAGACGCACAACGGTGACGAGGCCATGCGCGGCGTATGGGGCCGTACCGTCGAGGGCTATTAGGAGGGCAGAGCAATGAAGCAAAAGATATGGGTGCTGCTGTGCATGCTGATGGCGGCGCTGGCTCTTCCCTCGCTTGCGCTTGCCGACGACGTGAGCGCCGGCGATACGGGCAGCTGGCATGTGACCTACACCAGCGCAGGCAACCTGGAAGATGACTACTCGTCCAGCGAGTATGCGGCACAGGTAAAAAAACTTCAGCCGGGCGACACCATTACCTTTGAGGTCAACCTGTCGCACGAGAACGAGAATCCGGGCGAGTGGTACCTAAGCAGCCAGGTTATTCGCACGCTTGAGGAGAGCTCGCAGGGTTTGGCGGCAGGCGGTGCCTACGGCTACTACTTGGCCTATAGCGGACCCGAAGGCGAGAAGGTGCTCTTTGACAGCGCGTCTCTGGGTGGCGATAACGCAGCCGGAGGGCTTGACAGTGCCACGAGCGCCCTTAAGGAGTACGTGTACCTTGATCGCCTGTCCCACGGACAGAAGGCCAAGGTGACGCTTAAGGTGAGCCTTGACGGCGAGACCGAGGGCGATGCGTACTTTGACACGCTGGCACAGGTAAAGATGGGCTTTGCCGTGAATCCAACCACCAGCACCTCGGTGGAAGAGAAGCAGACCGTAACGCGTGAGTCGTCAATTGATGGCAGGCGTACCATGGTCAAGACCGGCGACGAAGTGCGCCTGTTCCCGTTCTACGTGCTCATGGTGGTAAGCGGCCTGTTGCTGCTGGCATTGGCCGTACAGAGCCTGCGGATGCGCGCCCAAGAGGGGAAGGAGAACGCACGATGAAAAAGCATGCTGCAGTCCGTGCGTTGTGTGCGCTGCTTCTGGCCATGGGGTTTGCGGTGCTTGCCGCCGCTCCCGCGCTTGGCCAGACGGGCGAGCCCTACTCGTACAAGATCCGTGTGTTTCAGGGTAACCGCGGCGAGATTCGTGACAACACGGGGGAGGGCTACGCCGAGTACGAGGTTGCCGCAGGCGACTCGTTTACCCTGCCCGACCCACAGCGTGACACAGACTACATCACCATCACCGATGACAGGTACTATGCCAAGGGATATCGCCTAAGCGGCAAGGACTACGGTACCGACAACCGTGTTGAGCGCCTCTCGTTTGCCCAAGTCAACGAGGATATGGACTTTGTGGTGGCCTATGGCGTGAAGACCGACATGGTGTCCTACACAGTGACCTTTGTGGAGTACGAAACCGGCCGGGTGCTGGGCACCGCCGGTCCGTTCTATGGCAACGAGGGCGACAAGCCGGTGTTTGCGTACGAGTTCATTGAGGGCTATCGTCCGCGTTACCTTAACCTCACGGGAACGCTAGGGCCAGAAGGCACCAATAACTGGACCTTGGAGTACATACCCCTAGAGGAGAACGTGACCACAACGGTCACCGTCACCGAGGTTGAGGCCCCCACCACCACCGAGCCCGAGACCGTTACCACTACTACCGAAGGCACGGGTACCACCGCCGAGTCCGAGCTGATAACCACGTCTGGTACCGAGGGTGCTGCTGGCACTACCACCGGCACAGAGGGTACTACCGGCACCGCCGCCGGAGCCGGCGCCGAAGAAGCTCCCGCTACCGAGGAGATGCTGGACATGGACAACCCGTTGGCGTCTCCCACAACGCCCGGGTCTGGCGGCAAGCTTAACGGTACCAATGCTGGCAATGCCGGAGGCATAGGCCGCATGGTTCCTGTGATGCTTGGCGCGCTGTTTGTTGCCCTGCTCATCCTGCTGTTCTTCCTCCTCTTTGTTCGCAGGAAGAAGCGCGAAGACGAGCAGATAAAGTAAAGCCAGGATGGGCGGAACACTTTGCCGTGGTGTTCCGCCCATTTAGAGCAAGCATGAGAGAGGTCTTTATGCGTTCCCGTACAGGCGACGGGCTGGCTCCTAGCCTCTGCAACATCTTTGGCACGCTGCTCATCGTTGCGGTCTTTGCGCTTATCTTGCCGCTGGCTGTTCCGCAGCTTTTGGGCTATCAGGTCTTTGACGTGGTCAGTGGCAGCATGGAGCCAGCCATCCCTACCGGCAGTGCCATCTACGTGCGCGCCGTTGAGCCCCAAGATGTGCAAGAGGACGAGATTATCGCCTTTCATGAGGACGATGCCGTGGTGGCGCATCGCGTGCTGGCTAATCGCACCTCGTTGGGCGAGTTTGTAACCAAAGGCGACGCCAACAATGTGGAGGATCTGGCTCCCATTCCCTACGATGCGCTGATAGGCAAAGTGGTCATGACCATACCCGCACTGGGGATGTTTATGGCGCTGTACACAAGTACCGTGGGAAAGGTCTATCTGTTTTTGACCTTGGCCTGCGGTGTCATGCTCAACATGCTGGCCGATCGCATGCGTACGGCCAACTTGATGCGCGAACGTAACTTAGGGCAAAGACTAGAGAATGATGAATCTATCGCCAACACCTCTGACAAGGTTATGGTAGAGGATGAGCCGGTTGGCACTCCCTCTGATGAGCTCAGCAGCCCCGCTACGGCCGAGCCGTCCAGCCCGCGTTCTAGGGGATGGCTGCGCACGGTTCTTATAGGCGTGCTTGCTTTGGTGTTCTTTGGCTCGCTTGGCGTGGTCTTGTTTGTCAAGCACCAGTATCACGTGAGCGATGAGACCTACGAGGCTGCGGCGCAAAGCTACACCACCGTGCAAGCCGGTGGCACCATGGCGCCCATTGTGGTGGACTTTGACAGCCTGCGCGCCGCGAACGAGGACGTGGTGGGCTGGATTTATTGTCCCGATAGCAGGATCAACTACCCGGTTCTGCAGGGTGAGACCAACGACACCTATCTGCGCCACGACTACTTAGGCGACTATAACATCAATGGATCGGTGTTTGTGGACTGCGACAACGCTCCGGGATTCACAGATGCTAACACTATCATCTATGGCCACCATATGAACGAGGGTGCCATGTTTGCCACGCTCGACCAATGGGCCAACCAGGAGTTCTACGAGAGCCATCCGGTCATGTGGCTGCTCACTCCCGAGCAGGACTATCAAGTTGTGCTGGTAAGCGGCCACCATACAAGCGCTAGCTCGAACATGTACGACATCTATCGGGAGCACGACGAGCGCTTTGCGCGGTTCCTTCAAGAGGCGGCATCGCTCAGCGATTTCAAGCCGCTTGAGCAGGCTACCCTCAATCTGGACCGCAACTACATCATGCTTACCACCTGCGCCTACATCTTTGACAACGCCCGCTACGTGCTTCATGGAAAACTGGTGCCCGTTGACAGCGCTGGCGGCAAGCCCAAGGCGGCCTCAAAGTAGAGATATCGCGTGGAATGGGGGACCGTCCCTTGATCCACGTTGGCAGGAAAACGATGCGGTTCCATAGCGTCTTTTGCCAACGTGGAATAAGGGACGGTCCCCCATTCCACGCTCCAAAACGAGCTACCGTCCTGTGTTCTATCATGTAGGAACCACACGTAAGGGGGATGCAATGGCAAGCGATTTGGTGAGGTTCTCGGTTGCGATGCCCCAGGGGCTGCTCGACGAGCTTGATGCGTATGCCAAGCGCCGTGGCGTCAGGCTTAATCGCTCGGAGGCCTTGCGCGATCTGGTGCGCGAGTACCTGGTGGAAGAGGCAACCGTCGCCCCCGACGAAGAGGTGGCCGGCTCCATCACCATGGTCTACGACCATCACACCCCCGGCCTTGCCGCTCGGCTCGACAAGATTCAGCATCGTCACGCAAGCGAGGTCATAAGCGTTATGCATGTGCATCTTGACCACGACAGCTGTCTAGAGATTGTGGCCGTGCGTGGCCAAAGCCGCATTGTGCACAACATGGCAGACTGCATGCTTGGCCTTAAGGGCGTACGCCACGGCAAGCTCACCTGCGTCGCCGTGTGCCAAGCTGACTGAGTCAAGGGGACAGGTCGTTTGACTCATGCTCTCTGGACTGCATCGGATGGACGCTTACTCTATACTTCCCATGAGAAGTAAGGCGGCATCAATGCCAGACCGTTGGAGACGACCATGTTCGAATATGAATACTTTGACGAGGCACTTGCCGAAGGGCGCGTGGCGCTCCCGGTAAACGAGCCTGCTCCCGATGACTTTGTGAAGTCCTGTGACATCACGTTGGGTCGTACCACTTGGTGGCGAGAGCACTGTGTGGAGTGCTCGGAGCCTCTGTGTTTTTCAGTCTGTTCGCGGTTTGCCGAGCGTGCTGATGGGCGCTGCCGCCGCTTTGCCTATGGAGTGCGGTCTAACCCCGATCCTGCATTCGCGGGCTTTCCAGAACATGCCGAGTTTGAGTTCAAGCCATGGGGCAAGTTAGAGACGATCATCTATCAGCACATTGTGCCCTTTGAACGTGTTGTTGAGCTCAACCGTGAGCGTGAGAGTCGTTGCGAGCAGCTGCGTGCGCTACGTGCGGCAAACCCCGAGGAGTGGACGCAAGACCGCTGGGAGAGCGAGCATCCTCCTTATGGGGACATGCTTGGAGACGCAGAGCACCCTTCGGTTGGCGCGCAGACCGATACGTTCCTCTTTCAGATATACGCACACGATGACAAGCCCTACGCCTTGTCCTTTGAAGTCACTACACTGCGCAAGCTCGTCATGCGCCGAACGATGGAAGTAAAGCCTGGGTACAACCAGTTCATTATTAAACTGCCTGTCAATACGGGCGTTCGCAAGGATAGCACGCAGGATAACGACTTGCTGCTGGCCCGCATAACCGCGCAGAACGACGCGTGCGCACACATCACCGTTCTTGCTGCCGAGTTCGTAGTGATGGAGCCGTCTCAGGTTGCTGACCCCAAGCCCATTCCAGAGAAGCCCGCCGATAAGGTTAAGTGCGTCTGCTGGGATTTGGACAACACCGTATGGGAAGGCACGCTCATTGAGACTGACCCTAGCACGCTCAAGCTGCGCGACGGCGTCCTTGAAACCATAAAGGAACTTGATGCGCGCGGCATCGTGCAGTGCGTCGTGAGCAAAAATGAGGAGAAAGACGTTCGTCCCGTGCTCGAGCGCTTGGGCATTGCCGACCTGTTTGTCTATATCATCGCAAACTGGTCGTCAAAGAGCAGCAACATCCGCATGGCGTGCGAATGGCTGAACATCGGGTTGGATACCTTTGCGCATGTGGATGACCAGGCGTTCGAGCGCAGCGAGATTTCGGAAACGCTGCCATGTGTGCGCGTATATGACGAGAACTCACTTGCCCAGATGTTGGAAAGTGAGCCTTTTGATGTGCCCGTGACCGCAGAGTCAAGGCAACGGCGCGCCATGTATCAAGAGGAGGCAACGCGTCATGACGTTGCCGCCAGCTTTGCGGGCAACAACACCGAGTTCTTACGCATGTGCCAGATGCAGCTTAGTTTGTTCAACCCAGTCGAGCCCACGCAGGTCAAGCGATCTTTTGAGCTCGTGCAGCGCACCAACCAGCTTAACCTAAGCGGTCGTCGCTACGAGGAGGATGACCTCAGAGAAATACTCAAAAAGCTGGGAAAACGTGCACTGGCGGCAACTGCAAGCGACCGCTTTGGCAGCTACGGCCAGATTGCCTACTGTGTTATCGAGGCGCTTGGAAACGCCTTGTTCGTGCGTGAATTTGCGATGTCCTGTCGCGTTATGGGCAAGGGTATCGAGATGGCGTTCCTGTCTTGGCTGATACGCCGCGCAAACTCGTTGGGTCTAGAGTATGTGGTGTTCAAGGGCGTGCGGACTAATCTTAACGGGCTGCTTGTGCGCACGCTTTTGGAGGCGGGCCTCACTGATTTCGCCATTGACGAGGGCCAGATCTTGCTTGCCGTACGGACAGATGACGTGCTGCAGGACCTGGATATCGTCGAGCTCGATGAATCAAATCTTTCACCTATCGAGCTTTTCGACCTGTCATGGGAAGACGATGAGGGCTTCCCCTACATCCTCTCTGCTACTGAGCGCGAGCTGTTTGGCGGATGTATTGCCGAGAGACAAAACCTGGCTGCCGAGGTGCAGCGACTGCAGGGTGAAGTCGTGGGACTGCAGGGCGAGGTTGGCGCGTTGCACGCAGAAATCGATGGGGTCTACAATTCCAAGACGATGAAGGCGGGACGTCTGGTGACGTATGTGCCCCGCGTGGTTCGCGATGCGCTCGGAAGGCTGCGTGGGCTGGGTGGAGATGACTCCGCAGAAGTTGCCAACCAGGCAGAGCCAGTCTTGCAAAGCGAGCAAGAGCTGTCAGAACAGCCAGCGGCCGCAGCGGCAGACGAGCCCATCGCTTCAGGCGAGGAAGGCGGGCGCACCGCTATTCCAGTTGGCGCTGCTATGACTGCATTTTCAATAGACGACGCTCCGCGCGACTTCTTGTTCTTCGTGCCTCACCAGGATGATGAGATGCTGACGTTTGGCATTGGCATTATTCAGGCCGTTCGCGCCGGGCACCGTGTGCATGTCATCCTGTGCACTGATGGCGGGCTCGACGGCACGCGAGTGCGCTTGGCCTCGGGTGGGGAATGCGAGCTCAATACGCTTGAAGGCGGAAAGTACCGTCTTCACGACGACCCTCATCGCTACACGTTTGACGTCGAAGAGTTTTCGGCCTTGCGTGATGCGGAGTTCCGCGCCAGCTGCGAGCGGATGGGGGTGCTGCCCTGTCGGATTCACATCTTCCCAGACCGCGCGAAGGACGGGTATCTGACAAGCGAGCAGGCTGTCCGCACTATCGAATCTTACTTGGCGTTGTTCCCCGACGCTGTCGTTGTTACCGAGGTGCCCAATGACTACCCCGTCTATGATCCCATTGCCGATATAGAAGGACGGTTGGCTCCCGGTCCGCATTGGTACCATCTCGATCACCAAACCCTTGGGCGTGGGGCGCTCAAGCTCTTTGAAGAGGGACGCATTGGCGAGGTGCACTTCTTTGCTGACCCTTATCACAAGCCGCACATCGACGAAGTCTCATCGGAAGAGGTCTATGAGACCATCAGGCCATCCGAGGACGAGAAGGCACAGCTGTTGCAGGCCTTGGAGGTGTATCGCACCTGGAAGCCCGAAAACAATCAGTTTGCCATTGGTTGGCACAGCGCCCATGAGATCTTCCCCACCGTCACGGAAGACTTCAACAACTATCGCTACAGCCTAAAACGGGACGCACGGGAGTAAGCTGGCCAAAGATTTAGCGTCATGTGAGAAACCCACAGTCGGGTAAGGATGCGAGGTTGCCCCCGCATCCTCCCCTAAGAACCGGACGTGCGACTTTCACCGCATCCGGCTCAGGCACGGACCGCCTCACTGTGGTGGGGCGGGCATTCTGAAGGACTTGGCGGCGCGCGTCTTGAGCGCGTGCCTTCTGGTGACGAAGTACTTGCTGTCGAGGTATGGGTTGACATCCGTTCTCAGGGGGAGGTGACGAACCACATGCTGGCAGGTTATGGGGGCGAGGTATCCGTCTTGGCTGCCGAAGACCCAACCGCTGGTGCCGACCTGACGCCAGTACCTCCTGGCGACTGAATCGCTCTGGACTAGGACGACCCACCCCTCAGAACGACAAGCGATCACAGTGCTCACTAGCTGTCTTGATTCCCCCAAGTGGACAGCCATTCATAGAGCCACTCAGTATCGCTTGCCGCATCGCGAGTGGTACTCGTGCTCCTTGCTCTTCCGCTTCTGAGGAGCTCCGTCATCCCTTGGGGAGACTTTGCCTCAAGAGGGGCGTGGCTTGCGAGGCGCGCGTCGGTAGTCACTAGGTAGTTTGCATGGGCACGCTGGCAGGCGGCGAGGACGAGGTCGTCCTCGAGGTCGTCATGTCCATCCCTGAATGCGCAGGCTAGGTCGACATCGTTGCGGTCGCAGGGAATGGCAGTCGCAATCCTTCGCATGATGTCAACGAAATCCCAGGCCATGCGTTTGATGGCCAGCGCGTCCATCTCCGTCAGCGGCCTTGATTGGCGAATCCACCGCTTGTTGTCGCTCCGCACCTTTTGATACACGTCGAGAAGGGCATGCGACGGGTAGGCGAGCGAGGCGCTCGCCGCCTCCGCTGCTTCTATGAGCTCCGCCGCAGCGGTCCCTCCAGGCCGGTGAGGAAGGAAGAGGTCAAGCCATACGTTGGTGTCAAGCAGGAGTATGGGTGGGTTACTCGGCATGCCAGTCACCGTCCTCGCGCGACTCATCAAGGTAGTCCTCATACACGAGGTCATCGAGCTCGGCGGACGAGAGAGGAACATAGGTGCTTGGATCGAGCCCGGCGGCACGCTCGAAGTCCATCTGACGGGACTGGATGAGGCTCACTGCGCCTGGATGCTCGGATACGTCCGCAACCGCGGGCACGGTACCTGCAGCGGGCGGACTGGCCAGCGCCCTCACGACCTGTTCGAGGGCGACCTCCCCAAGAGAGATCTTTGCCCAAAGCGCCCTGATGAGCTCCGAAGGAGAGACGCCATAGAGGTCGAGCACAGAGTCTCCCGCCGCTTTGACCTCCGGGTTCAGGCGAACATTGAGCTGTGCTGAAGCTGCCATCGATACCTCTTTTCATGCTGCTACACCTATGTAGCAGCATGATAACATATGCTAGCAATACAAGGCATGAGTCGCTAGTACTCGTGGACACAAGAACCCGTGCGTGCAGGGACCCTCTACCGTCTAATCGCTCACAACCATCTACGAGGCTTTCCCGATTGTCAGAGATCCCTCTGCTTTACTCTGTGACATAGAAAGGGGCCGTGGTTTTCTCGGCTGTACAATTTGTTGCCAGCCAGCAAAACCACGGCCCAGCTCAAAGCGTTTCCACAGGTCAAAAGGCGCTAGCCCAGATTAGCCCCGTTGCTCGCGATGATGCGCTGATAGTCGTAGAAGCTGTCCTTACGAGCGCGGTGCAGGTCGCCCGAGCCGTCATCGTGCTTGTCCACGTAGATGAAGCCATAGCGCTTGCGCATCTCGCCCGTCCCGGCGCTGACGATGTCGATGGGTCCCCACCGTGTTGGACGAGGCGCCGACTATAGCCAGGTAGAGGGGGAGTGCGACGTTTCCGCCCTCGTGGGTGGCTAGTAGGTATTTGGAGAAGTGAGCCTGTTCCATTCCGGTGAAACGTGACGTGAGTGGTCCCAGCACAAAGAGCGCGAGCAGGTACATCATCAGCACGTACCCGACGATGGGAAGCACTCCCATATCCAGTTGTTGTATCCAATGCCATTGGATCAAGGCATATCAACCATTGGACTTTGTATGGCTCTCCCATGCGGGCTTACCACAGGAACAAAAGGTGGCTATACGCAAAAGCCGGCATGAGGACTCTTGTGTCCCCATGCCGGCGTCGTTCTATTGAGTTCTTTAGTCGGTCAGGTCAGCATCGTTGGTAGCGGAATCTGTGGTATCGCCAACAAAGACATTGCCACATCTTCGTTTTTGCCACTTTGGCCACATCATGCAAACACAATCCGCCCCGCAGGCTAGACCGAGCATCGGTGATATGCCTGAAGCATATACATTGAGCATGGTCAATGATATTCAACGGGCATTAGTCATCTCGTCTTCGACTTGCTTTAATGGTGCTAGAGGGAATCATGCGAGGGAGGACAAGAGATGCAGACAAGGATTCTTGGCACCAGCGGATTTGAAGTCAGTGCAGTGGGATACGGTTGCATGGGCCTTTCGCACGCACACGGATACGCCATGGAGCATGCTGACGCGGTGAACGTCGTACGGGAGGCCGTGGAGGCGGGCTACACCTATTTCGACACATCGGGCATGTATACCGGTGTCACCCGTGCGGGTAACGAGGCAAACAACGAGCTTGTCGTCGGCGAGGCCCTCGAGCCCGTGCGCGACCAGGTGACCATCGCCACCAAGTTCGGCGTCAAGATCGGCCCAGGTCACGCCTTCGTCTACGACTCCTCCAAGGCCGTGATTCGTGAGACCGTGGAGACGAGTCTGCGCCAACTGCGCACCGACCACCTCGACATCCTCTACCAGGCACGGCGAGACGAGCGCGTAAGCCCCGAGGAGCTAGCTGATGTTGTGGGCGAGCTCATCGCCGAGGGCAAGGTTCTCGCATGGGGCATCTCTGAGGTCACCGACCCCGACTACCTGCGCCGTGCTCACGCCGTCACGCCTGTCGCCGTCATCCAAAACAAGCTCAACATGGCCAACCGCGATACCGAGAAGCTGTTCCCCGTGCTTGAGGAGCTGGGTATCGCTGCCACCATTTACACCCCGCTCATGAAGGGCTTCCTCACCGCACCGGCAGACATCAAGCACCTCATGCGCGAGGGTGACGACTTCCGTCGCTTCATCCCGCAGTACTCCGAGAAGGGCGTGGCCGAAGCGGCGCCGCTTTATGCCCTGCTTGAAGAGTACTCGCAAAAGCACAACTGCACATGGACGCAGCTCTGCCTCGCCTGGATTCTCAACAAGCGCCCGTATCTCGTGCCCATTCCCGGCA
Organism: Atopobiaceae bacterium; assembly: GCA_017510875.1. GTDB lineage: Bacteria > Actinomycetota > Coriobacteriia > Coriobacteriales > Atopobiaceae > UBA1367. The sequence goes on from JAFWLX010000005.1 coordinate 24,877, forward strand.
CCACTAACCCCGCCCGCATGCGCGAGAACCTTGCTTCTGCCGACATCATCCTCACGCCCGAGGAGGTGGCCGACATCGACGCGCGCCTGGACGACATGCATCCCGAAAGGTTTGGACAGTAGTAACAAAGCGAGCATAAGCAACGGCAGGTGTTGGTACGGAAGGGAGTATCCCCTTCGTACCACTGTGGTACGAAGGGGATACTCCCTTCCGTACCAACACCTGCAAGGGACGCTTAGTCGATCGCGCCGCTGCCAAAACCCTGGTCGGCTTCGTCGAGCGGCAGCCAGTCGATGATCTTCTTGATCTGGGCATCCCAGAAGTCCCACTCGTGGCCACCGGGTTGCTCGTCGTAGGTCACGTTCACGCCATCAGCGCACAGCTGGTCGCGCAGCGCACGCGTGCTGCCGATAAACCCGTCGTCGGTGCCGCACGCAAGGTAGACGGCGGGCATGACGGCTTCCCCTGCCGCCGTGCGCTCGCGCAGCTGGGCATAGGCAACCTGGTAGTTCTTGTCCGTCGCTGCGGCAGCCGCAAGGTCGCCGAACACGGCCTTGTCGCCTGCGATGGGCGGCGCCGCAGGATCAAGCACCGTGATGGCACTCGAGAGCGCTCCGATGCGGCTGAAGGTGTCCGCATACTTGAAGCCGTTGCGCAGCGCGCCAAAGCCACCCATGGAGAGGCCCGCGATGAAGGTGTCCTCGCGGCGTTCGGACAGCGGGAACATCGCGCGCATGACACTTGGCAGCTCCTCGCCCACAAAGGCGCCGTAGTCGTTGAAGGGTAGGAGGCTGTTCACGTAATACATGTTGTCGCCCGAGGGCATGACCACGGCCAGGTTGCGTTCCTCGGCCCAGCGCTGCACGCGCGTGTTGGCGCACCAGTCGGTATAGTTGCCAAACATGCCATGCAGTAGGTAGAGGGTCTTGAAGGGCTTGTCGCGCCTTGCGTAGCGATGCGTCTTGGAGTCGACCTTGTCGGCTGGCAGGACCACATTGACCGGAACCGTGCGGGCGAGCGCGTTTGACAGGTAGTTCACCTGAATGAGGGCCATATCTTCTATCCTTTCATCCGTGATACAACGTAGATGCGTGCGAGGCATAGGTTGCAGAGCGAGGATCCATGGGTACGGCAGACGAGCATTACAAAATAGGAGGATACTTTGACCGGCGCAGCTTCTGGCTGACAAGCACCCCCAGCGCCGCTCAGCTGGAGATGCCCTATGTGTGCACCGAAGCCGGAGCCCTCTACGGCGAGAGCGGCTTCGTAACCGAGCGCGACAGCAAGGACAGCTACCTCCTGTTCTATACCTTCGACGGTGCAGGCTACGTTCGCCAGAACAAGCGCACCGTCACCGTGGGCCATGGGCAGATGCTGCTCATGGACTGCCGCACGCCACAGGCCTACGGCACCTCGCCCAAGGCAGACCGCTGGTACCACATCTGGGCCCATGTGGGTGGTGCCGGCGTCGCCGCCACGGCGCGGCGCCTCGGACTGCCTGCCCTGACACCCATCTCGGTGCCAAGCTCTCGCGTGCAACCGTACCTGGACACCATCCTCGAGAGGCTCGAGCGGGACAGCGTGATCGACGGGGAGCTGGTGGGCCTGGCAGTCCACGGACTGCTATCGAGCATGCTCATCGCTCGCTCGCGTGACGAAATCCCTCAGGACAGTCCCGTCGTACTGGCGCAGAACTACATCGCCCGGCACTACGGAGAGCGCATCACCGTAGACGACCTGGCGCGCGCGGCCGCCGTGAGCACGAGCTACCTCACGCGCCTCTTCCGCCAGCAGATGGAGACCTCCCCGCACGACTACCTCCTGCGCTACCGCATCACGCGCGCCAAGCAGTTGCTCACCGAAACCGACCTGTCCATCGGGGCCATTGCCAAGCAGGTCGGCTTCACGAGCGAAAGCAACTTCTCGTACCGCTTCTCGCGCCTTTGCGACACCACGCCGCGCGCCTATCGAAACCTGACGCACTCGAGCCCTGTCGACTAACCAGCCAAGTAGGGGTCCGCGTAGCGTCAACCGCAGCCAGGAGTCGAGACATCGGGGACGGTTCCCTGCGGTCGAATGGGCAGGCGATTCGTCCGCGGAAAACCGTCCCCGATGGTTTACAGGAGCTAGCGACTCAGGCGGATCGCTCCACCGATGAGACCGCTGAGCTGACCCTGCTGCGAGTAGCGCAGCTCGAGCGTCTCGGCGGGATAGGGCTTGCGGAGGTGCGTGTACACCCGCCCGGCAAAGGCCTCGCGGTCGAAGCCCTCCATCAGCGGCAAGCCGCCACCGATGATGACCTCGTCGGGATCGATGATGTTGGCCTCGGCTGCCACGGCGATGGCCATGGCCTCGAGCACCTCGACGATCTCGGGGGTTTCGGAGAGCTCTGCGAAAGCACGGCCGATGGGCACCTCGGGATAGCGCTCCCGCACTACGCTCGCCAGGTGATGGCCCCCACCGAAGCACTCCAGGCAGCCCGGGTTGCCGCAGCCGCACGTCTCGTTGCGCCCGAGCGCAGGCACGTGCCCCAGCTCGCCAGCCGAGCCATGCGCGCCGTGCCACACCTGTCCACCCAGGTAGAGCGCATTGCCGATGCCCGTGCCAAAGTACACGCCACACACCGTTGCGTCAGCGCCGATGCCCAGTGAGTGCATGTCGGAGAGAATCAGCAGGTTGACGTCCTTCTCCACCGTGGTGGGAATGCCCGTGGTCTGCTCGACCAGGTCGGCCAGGGGCAGGCCCGTAAGGCCTTCCACATTGGGAGCCTGCAGCACCGTACGGCAGCTCGCGTCGACGGTCGCCGGCACGCCGATCACCACGCCGTCGATCGCGTTGTCCTCGGCCTCAGCCAGCGCCACCCAGCGCAGCACCAGGTCGCAGAGACCCACGCCGATGCCCTTGGCGGCCAGCTCGGGTGTGCGCTCGATGGCGGAGCCCAGCACCTTCAGATCATCGCTCACCACGCCTACACGCGTGTTGGTGCCGCCCACATCCATGCACAGGTACTTCTTGCTCATGATTCGTCTCCTCACCCGTAGGTTCTCAAGCCGTTATGCGCCCAGCCTCGCAACCGAGGCTGCGAGGCTGGGCGAGGAAGGAAGGTCTACTCGTCGACCACCATGTCGTCGTTGAAGCCGAAGAGGAAGGTCATCGCGAAGCCGGCAATGGCGGCCACGATGATGCCGATCACGTGAGGCACGCCGTTGGTGGCGGCCAGCACCGGCAGCGTGAGCACCGAGGTGGTCAGGATGCCCACCTGCTGCACGCCGATGGCTGCGGTGATGGCGCCGCTGATGCCGCAGGCAAGGGCCATGATGAGGAACGGACGCTTGAACTTGAGCAGCAGGCCGTAGATGGCGGGCTCGGTGATGGCGCCCAGCCAGGCAGAGGCCAGGCACTCGGTGGCGGTGGCGCGCACGCCCTGCTTCTTGGTCTTGAGCAGGATGGCCAGCACGACCGCACCGATCACGTAGTTGGTGCCGTTGGTGATGGGGCCGATCACGTCATAGCCGAGCGTCATGAGGTTGGAGATCATGATGGGGATGATGCCCCAGTGCATGCCGAAGATGATGAGGACGGGCCAGAGGGCGGCGATGAGGAAGCCGGCAACCACAGGCGCGACGTTCAGGATGGCCATGAGACCGGCGGCGATCCAGCTGGAGACGGTGTTGATGACGGGACCGACGACCATGAGCGTGATGAGCGAGGTGAGCACGAGCACGAGCATGTTGCCCAGCAGGTCGCGCAGGACGCCCGGCAGCAGCTTCATCGGCTTCTCGAGCCAGGACTGCAGGTAGACCGCAAAGATGATGGGGAAGACCGCCTGCAGGTAGCCAGAGTCGGGCAGCACCACGGGCATGCCAAAGAGGGTCGGGCCGCCCGCCTCGGCGAAGGCGTCCTTGAGGCCGACCATAGAGGGACACACCAGGAAGGCTGCCACGCCCATGGCGATCCACTGATTGCACTTGAACTTCTTTGCGGCAGTGCAGGCAATGAAGATGGGCAGGAACTGGAAGACGCCGTCGCCGATGGCGTTGAGCACCACGTAGGTGGAGCTCGCCTGGTCCATCCAGCCCAGCGTGACGGCCATGGTCACGAGGGCACGGGCAAGACCGGCGGCGGTGAAGATGCCGATGAACGGAACGAAGATGCCCGAGACGATGTCAAAGAGGGCGTTGAGGCTGAAGCCGCCCTTCTCCCTTTCCTCGGCCTCGACCTCGCCGGCAGCGAGGTTCTGCAGCTGCGCCACGACCGCGTCGTAAGCGTCGCCCACCTTGTTGCCGATGACCACTTGGTACTGGCCGGAGGCGTGCATCACCTGGATGACACCGTTCAGCTGGCCGATGCGCTGATCGTCGGCCTTGCTCTCGTCCTTGAGCATGAAGCGCAAACGCGTGACGCAATGCGTGATGGAGGTGATGTTGTCCTCCCCGCCCACGAGCTCGATGATGTCAGTTGCGAGCTTGTTCCAGTCTTGAGCCATGATTTCCTTCCTTTCCTTCCGGTGTGCCGGGTTCTTTTGCGCGCAGTAGCCCAACCACTGCACGAGCAGTGCCATTGTCAGGTGGTTCTTTATCAGTGGGGTGCGGGGCTTATCCCGCGTTGCTTAGCCCTCGGGACCCTTCTCGGCCAGGGCTCGCAGCTCGGCATCGCAGGCCGCGAGCGCCTCCTCGCTCA
>JAFWLX010000006.1 GCA_017510875.1 Atopobiaceae bacterium
CACTTCTTGGCACCCGCCTTCCTCCACTGGAGCTGGTAGGTCTTGGCGCCCTTGGCGGCCTTCCAGCTGACGGCCACCTCGCCCTTGGAGGGGTAGGCCTCGATGGTGGGCTTGGATGCCTCGGCGACGGTGACGGTCGGCATGGGCTCGGCCCTCTTTATAGTGGAGGTCACCTTCTGCGGCTCGCTGTCGGCGTGCTGGTCGTCGCCCACGGCCTTGTACCACACGGTGTAGGACTTGGCATCCGTGCCCGTGGGAACCTTGTTGGACCAGGTCGCGCCGTCAAGCGAGTACCGCATGGTGCCGCCCTCGGCGGCGCCGGCGGTCACGAGCGCCTGGGCTTTGCCGTCGTAGGTGGGGTTGGTCGCCCCGGGCGTCGTGGTGACCTTGGCTACGGGCGCCGGGAACTGGACCTTCTTGTACGCGCCTAGATCCTGCCCTTCGGCATTAATCGCGATGGCGGCCTTGTCCTGGGTGCCCGCCGCGTCCGTCCAGCCCATGCCGGCGACGGCATTGGTGACGGTACCCTCGATGGCCTGTTTGCCGCCGGAGGCAGTGACGGAGGCGATGCTGCTGTCCATCGTCACGTTGCCGGGCGGTTCTCGCGCACCATACTTCTCGGTATAGATGCCACTGCCATTTGCGCCACCCGTGGCGCTCACGATACCGCCGCTGATTGTCACGGTGCCTGGCCCATCATTTGTGGAATTGGCAGAGATGCCATTGCCATCGCTGGCGGTGACGGTTACCTCCCCACCGCGAATCGTCACGCTATCGCCGAATATGCCGCACCATACGCCGCTGGCCTTGACGGTACCGCTGTTGATCGCGACTCTTTTGCCATTGATGCCGCCGTTGGCTTCGACGGTGCTGTCGTTGGTTATAACGACGTCCCCCTCCCTAGCGATGATGCCGCTGTTCCCGCCGGTAGCGTCGACCACGCCCTTGTCGATCGTCACGTTACCGAAACCACTGATGCCCTCGGCCACGCCCGTTGCCGTGAGCTTGCCCTCTCCGGTTATGGTGAGGTATGAGTACTCGCAGAAGATGCCCGCGACTACGTCCGCTTTCTCGCTGCTGACGTCGACCGTGCTGTCCGACGTAACCGCGATCGTGAGCGGGTCCGCCCCCGTGTAATAGATACCGTAAGAGTGGCTGACGTTCTCGACGTCATTAAAAACGTGTCCCGTCGTGATGCTCGCCCCGTCCAGCGTGAGCGTGGCGGGGGCGCCGGCCTCAGCAGACGAGAAGCTCACCTTACCATCATTCGCAGTGCCCTTCAGCACGTTGCCCTTGTTCTCTTCTGTCACATGCGCGCCGCCGACCCAGAGGGGATACTCCTGCGCGGTCGACTGGAGTGTAACATCGTAGGGAAGGGCAGCACTTTCGCTCAGTGGTACTGTTTCATCGGGGTCTGTTGCGGTTATCGTATACGTTGGCGTTGCGTCCGCACGCGCCGTCTTGGCCATCCCCGGCACCAGCCCAACCGCCAGCGCCAGCGCGACGCCGAGCAGCGCCGCCAGGAGCCCTCTCGTGCTTATTCTCATAAGCCATCCTTTCCGACCTTCCGCGCAGCCGCCGCAGCCACGCCAAGTCCGCCATATTCAATTAAAATAGCACTCCCGAGCGCGGCCCCGGCTTGCGAATGCGCAGGCATTCCGCACTGCCATACCCGAGAATTCCCGAGGGCTGCAAGCGGTCGGAATCAGGGGGACGAGCATAAGGTAAAATGCATCGTCTTACCTATTTCTGCTGTATCGTCTGGTTATTGCGGGGAAGGGTGTTCGTCGATGCATGCCGCAAGAGTCAAGATGGCGTCCCATTTTCGAATCGAAGGCATGTAACCACATGATTGCCAAGCGGTCTTTTGATGGTATAGAGTCTGATAGGGCGATTGCCATTATGCTTGAGGATGGGGTAGTGGCCTACGCTTCCGAACGACTTGGACGCAACATGAAACCATTCCGTATGCTTAAATACCACTCGATGATAAAGGATGCTGAGAGCAACTTTGCGATTCGGGACAAGCAGGTGGAGGCCGACCTGGAGACCATGCCCAAGCTTCGCGTACTTGCGACGATCATCTCCTACAACCGGGCTGACATGCTTCCCAATGCCATTGAGGCTTGCCGTCAGCACGTGCAGCACAATAGTGATAATAGCGTACCTATGTCGTCCCGCACTTGTCCATGCCACATAGGTGGCACACCACTCATACATGGAGTGGCGCTACCCCATTGTCCAGCAGCTCGGAGACCCACTTTTGGCATAAGGATTATTGAGCCCAAGGCGTTGAGCCAAATTGCACCCGCATCCGCGAATAGCCACCCCTCTTAGACTAGCTCCTGCCAGAAGGGGTCACATCCCCACGACGAGGCCAACAACAACGAGAAGAACTCCGCCAACGAGCATGGCAATGCCACCGCGTTTAAACCCGGGCAGCAAGTCGGACTGAATCACTTCCTCCGACTCTCCCGGAATAATGAATTCCGCTGGTTTGTTTGGGTTGTACCGAATGGTCACATGAGGACCTAAGGCCTCCTCGGGGGTGGCATATCCAATCTCATTTTGCGACTTAAGATGCAGGTTCTCCTCTGGCGAGAAGGCGTAGACGCCATGATACGTGATGTGGGTCGTATCACTGTATCTCGTGCTCCTAGGCACCGTGTCGACAAGCTCCGCCTCCACGGTGGCAGTGCACCTCTCCTGCAGATTTCTCTGATGCTTTTGAACAAAATGACCGCCCGCGACAAAGCAGGCTCCAATGAAGACGAGCACCGCTCCAAAGATAATAAACGTCAAGCCGATGTTCAGCCTCCCATAGAAGCCAATCCAAATCCCATAATCAGTATACCTAAATACGTGGCAAGGTAACAGTACCTTGTCACATACAAACTACGCACAATTGATTTCTTTGTGCGTAGTTTTGGGTGAGCGGCCAGAAAAGAGCCTGTTGATTGATGCGCGTAGTACTGAATTACGCACAATAAAACTCATTGTGCGTAATGCCTCGGTGGCGCAACAGGGCGCCTTATAAAGACTCGGCTACCCCAAGCGAAACAGAAGCGTGTCCCACTACCAGACAGGCGCATCGCAAAAAACCTGAGACACATCGCGTATATATCGTATTAGCATTTAGCCGCATCATACGCACGGAATTCGAACAATACGGGAAAGGGATGTGATCATGAAGCAATTCGAGAAACTGACGCCGGAGCAGAGCGAAAGACTGATGGACTGCAAGACGCCCGAGGACATCTTGTCCTTTGCCCAATCGGAGGGCTACGAGCTTACCGACGAGGAACTCAGCGAGATTTCGGGTGGAGGCTGGGGAGACTCCGTTAAGGACTTCGTGAAGGAGAAGCTCCAATGCCCATACTGCGGGAGCTACGAAGTCCACAGGTTCCCACAACCAGGCGTGCCAGGTGCGATTAACTGCAGGTGCATGGGTTGCGGTGCCGCATTTGTTACCATCGGCGGTGTGCTGCACACCTAAAGCGTAACAACAGGAACGCAGATGGCACGGGGACGAAAGGCGACATCACCCGCCGTCCCCGATTCGTTTATATGTCTCGTGCGGCCTAACGAGCCTTGAGCAGGTTTGCGAATTCGAGCGCCTTGCCTACGTCGCCATCCACCTTGAGCTTGCGCAAGGTAAACGCCAGCACTGGGTCAAGCTTACCGTCTAGAAGCTTGTCGTAG
>JAFWLX010000094.1 GCA_017510875.1 Atopobiaceae bacterium
TGGTAGAGTAGATCATGGCTGGGACCTCCCGATAATGTGGTAAGCCGGACGTACTTCCTTGCGACCGAGCGTAACCCACGATGCCACGCAGATGGCCCTTGTTTACCGTGAGAGGTCCCAGCCGCCTCTCATATCGTCTGTTCATGGGATGGAACATCGATAAACTCAAGGTTCTTGGCATATACTTGGCCATCATCAATGTCGTAACCTTTGTCACCTTCGCATGGGATAAGCACGTGGCGGCAACAGGAAACGACGTCAGCAAACGCGTACCGGAAGCTCACCTGCTTGCCCTCAGCCTCGTCGGCGGATCTGTTGGCGGGCTTCTCGCCATGTACACCGTTCGTCACAAGACTAGGAAGTGGTACTTCGTTTGGGGGCTACCGCTGTTCATGGTGCTATTCATCGGAGTGGTCTTGTACGCACACATGATGGGAGTCTTGTAGCTCCCTCGGCGATGCCGTGCGGCTTTCGAAGGCGTTTCTGGGGCTGCTCAGGCAGCGCAGGGAGAGTAACGACCACGGCAAGGAGGCACACACAGGGCCACGCCACCTAAAAAAGTAGGACCGCCGGTACTCGTAATACCAGCGGTCTAAACCAGATGGCGCTGCCTAGCGACAGCTTACAACGACTAGGCTGGCCGTCGGCCATATTGTACCCACCCGCCAGCACTATAGTCAATGTGGTATGGATGTGTGTCAGATACTTGTACTGACACAAAGGTGGGAGCTCAGAGCATGTGTCGGGAGGATTAGGTGAAGCAAGAAGCAGGGGCGGGGCTTGGGTATCAGTACCCGTTTGGCGAGTACATACGACCTTTGGTACAGGAAGACCAATCGCCAAAGAAGGTCTTTGTGCTTGGCGTCTATGACAGCGCCGTCCACGCAAGATGGAAGAGGGACGGCGGCATCATGTGTCAGGCTCTTGCGGTTGCCAGTGAGCCCAGAATCTTTTGGGACGGCAATCCGGATGAGGCGAGAAAGATCATCGGTCGCATCCATATCCCAGAAGATCTGGGGACGCTCGAGCCATCGGGAAGCCATCTGAATGGTCCTTCCGCCAAGGTCCTCGATGACCATATCCTTGCGCCGCTTGGCTTTACCCACGGGGATGCATGGCTCTGCGATTGCCTGCCGGAGACTAGGCTGAACCCAAGCCAGGCCAAGGTGATACGTGAGAGGTACAACCCGCTCATCGAGGAGTACGGGCTTAATAAGGTGACCATTCCCAAACGACCGTCAGCCTTCTGTGACGAGAGGCGCGCGGAGGAAATTGCGGACGAGCTGATGCAGTCGCAGGCAGAGCTGCTTGTGCTGCTGGGCGATATTCCGGTCGGGCAGTTTTTGGCAAGGGTGTCTGATGCACCCTACCGCACGCTTCAGGAGTATATGGACCGGTACGGATACGGGAATCCCTCCGATGTCACGATACGCGAGAAGCGAATCAAGGTCTTGCCGCTCGCCCACCCAAGGCAGATTGGCGCGCTTGGTGCTCACAGCGAAAGGTGGCATAGAGCCCACGCCGCATGGGAGCAAGACAGAGCCCTTTGAAGGTGGGAGGTTCGGACCCTGTCACCAGAACTGAAGTGCACCCGTACCGCCAGTTTGGTGTGCTATGATACAGGTGACGCGGGACGAGGTCTGTAGGAAGCCCTCCCGTGGCAAGCTTACAGAGCGTTTAGAGAGTAAACGACTGCAACCGCCTGCCAGGGCGGCTGCAGTCGTTTACGTTGCTACCGTGCGACGGCCACAAGCATGGCCATCGCCAGGATCAGCACGATGAGGTACTTGAGAAACTCGGAGAACCTCATGCGACCACCTCCCCTCGTGCGCACCCCGATCCGGAACAAGTCCGGGCTGTCGGGCCAGGGAGGGCAGACTCGCCCCGCGTCGCCAACCATTGTAGCATATATAAGAACACATGTTCGTATCTTATTGGACTTCTCGTCGGCGACACCGTGCGGCACGCGGCCAGTCCGTCGGATTGACGTGGCTTCTCGTCAGTTTGGCGTACGGCAAGTGGCCCATCCGTCAAACTGACGCTACTTTGCCCGGATTCGAGGAAAGTAGCGTCAAAATGACGGACGGGCAGCTGGCCGTACGCTTGGCTTACCAAGAGTAGCGTCAAACTGACGGACTGGCCATGTGCCGTACGCCAGGGATACCAAGACCAGCGTCAGAATAACGGACCGGCCAAGCCCTGGCGTGAAAGACTCACCTGTTGGCACGCCGGCGGGACCCCATACGTGCCACCGGCACCGTGCCCCGACATGTGCAGCGAGCACCACAAGCGCGCCTGGACAAGTGACCACGACTACGAGGCTGACGGTTACTCCGACCACAACTGGGAGGCAGACGGGGACAGCCCCTGGTAAGGACTGCCCTCCACAAGCCCTGCACACGCGGGCAATTTGTGTCCGGGCCCTCCCCTACTCTCTCCATTAGTGTTCGCACGAGAGGAAGTGGGAGCGATGAAGAGCGCATACGCATGCAACGTGGTTATCGACCTTGAGTTCACGCCCGTGCCCAAGGGGCAACGTAAAGGCGGGCTGCGCTGCGAGATCATCGAGGTGGGTGCAGTGAAGCTCACGCCCGATGGCGAGGTTGCCGGGGAGTTCAGCCACATGGTCAAGCCGACCATAGCGCACGGCGTGTCCAGCAAGGTCCAGCGGATGACCGGGATCGGCGACGAGGACCTCACCTGCGCAAGGCCGCTCGGAGAGGTGCTGCAGGCGCTGGCAGCCTGGATCGGCCCGGGGAAGGCCCGCATGGTCACGTGGAGCGACAGCGACCTCGACCAGATCACCCGCGAATGCGCCGTAAAGGGCATTGACATCGCACTTCCAAAGCGGTGGCTGGACATCCAGAAGCTCTACCCGCGCCTGACGGGGATGGCAAACCGCAGGCGCAGGATCGCCCTAGGCGACGCGGCCGACTGGTGCGGCATCGCAAACGAGAAGGCCTACGCGCACCGCGCGCTCTACGACGCGCAGATGACGGCCGAGCTCTTTTGCATGATGGCCGCAGGCGAGTTCGCCGAGCACCAGAAGAGGGTAGCAGCGGAGCTTGAGCGCCCGAGGGAGGATGCGGTGTGCACGGCAAGCATCGCCGACCGCTGCGGTGGGCTTGCAGATTTGCTGGCCAGCATGAGGGCGGCAGAGGCCGCCTAGGAGATAAGAGACGCGCCGTACAGCACCTCAGTAGGCAATCCTGCCGGTTAGGTAGCCAGAGAAATCTGTTCCGCTCACTCGGTCTCTTAGGCACTCGACTGTTATATGCAGGTCGATATACTCCGGCTTGTCCCTTCTAGCGACCAGCCCGGTGCGTGCGCCTTCCCGCATTGCCAGCGAACCCGCGGGCACCATCAGCACGAGCAGCATGCGCTTGGAGGTGTCGTTGAGCACGATGCTCCAGTTGCTGTTGAGCTTGGTGGTCCGGGGGTTGAGAAAGTACTCTGTGCCGGCTTTGTTGAGCACCGCATAAGTTGCGTTGGCGTTGACTTTAATGCCATGCTCGGTCACATAGTCTATGGCGAGCTTCTTGGTGCGCGTGCCGACGGCAAGAAGGTTGTGCACGTTAGTCAGGTCTATGTGCGTCGCATCGCTGCCTCGGATGACGTTCCTGCTCTCGACGAACACGGGTATCCCGATGAACTCCATCAGAAACAGCGCCTCGTCGAGGTACTGGTTGAGCCACACCTCGCGGAAGCGGTCGACCTTCACGGGATTGCCCCGCTGCCAGTTGTCGCAGTCGAGCCGCCCCACAAACCGCGCCTTCTCTATCAGCGTGCTCATACGGTCGGCACAGCGCGCACGAAGGGTCGGTATGGCGTGATACAGCAGTCGGTCATGACCGGAATGTAGGTTGTTCAAGCCTGCTGCACGTATCGACTGTTTAAAGACGTTATGCCGGTGGGATACAAGCAATGTCGCCCCACGGCCGCTGACAGCTCAGGCAGCGCCCTCTATCTGCCGGAACTTGTCGAAGTGGATGGCGAGGCAGTCCTCGTTTGGCCAGAGGCCCTTGTTGGCGGGCAGCCTCAGCCTCCTGCCATCGATGGCCGCATAATCGGTACTTGCAAGACGGTTGCTGGTCGTGAACTCATACGTATTGGGGTCTACAGAGATTAGCGAGCTGTCGAACAGGAGGTGGAGGTCCGCGCGCAGGAGCAGGCCGTTGTTTACCGTGTTCGAACGCTGGCCTCTGTAGCCAATGATATGAGCCGCTTGCAGCGTCTCTGCGACGCCGCACCCCGTGCATGCGCACATCCCGTCGTAGGCGTCCATCAGCTGCCTTCGGAACATGCCCTGGCCGTCCCGCATGGCCTGCCGAATCTGGGCGAACCTTCGGTTGTCCTCTTCGAGCTCTTCGGGGGTGACGTCGCCTGCACGGGCATCGCCTCCCATGTACTCAATCGACACGGATGGGTTAAGGATCAAGCCATCGCCCGAGAAGTCCTTGTCGGTCTCTCGCGTGACGGGCCCATGCAACGTAAACACACCGCGATCCGGATGGTACTCCTCAACGTAGGCAAGGTATCGCACGTATCTGCTGCCCCGCTCTTGGATGAACACGCCAACAGGCAGTCCGAGCTTGAGACAGTTGACAAGACCGTCGTTCCATCTGCTGTCGGTTTCTCCACCCGTATTGTTGCGATGAACCGAGTATTCGAGAATCCAAGTCCCGTTAGGGAGATAAATGAGTGGCTGATCTGCGGCGGAGTAGATGCTTTTACGGACCACCGTCACGCTGAGGGCTATGCCCGTCTTTGATGGTACGTGTATCCCCCGCTGGGCCGATATGGGGAAGTTGTCCGAGACGCCGGGAATTCTCTTGCCGAGCATTCGAGACCCGGCGGTTCCGCTCATGTCCATGAACCAGCGCCACGCGGTCTCATAATTGGCTCGGATGTCTTTTGGAAGCTTGGACACAGCGCGACTGAAACTCAGGCTTGATAGAGGAAGGTAGTCGTCGACCGTCAGCACGCGAGACGAATGGTGTATGTCGGTTGGGGTATCCATGTCTCCATGATCCACCATGCTTCCCGTTTGATCAAGGAGGGCTTGGTTAGCTTTGAGTGAATGATGGGATTGGGGATGCGAGTGTTACTCTGGTTCACTCGCGCATGGCAGGTAATGCATCCAACCCAGCATGTCAATTCACCACGCTGCTCAGAAATAAGAGCACACTCCTCTCCCATCGTCATACGGATGGTATCCAAATGCTCTAATAAAACTACCTGCGCCTATGACCTCGATTTCTTCGCCCATCGATTAGTCTTACAAGAACCTCGTACAAAACCCGAGCCACTATCGCGAATATGAACAACGGAAGCATGGCCTTGAACATTTCATAAGCCCCTTGTAGTGCCCCGGGAATACTATCTTGGATTATCTGGTCCCAATCCATCGCATCACGTTCCCTTCTTATCTCATGCGCAGCGTGGTTTATGAGTTCCTATAACACCTAGCTAGACTGAGCTGTGGGTTGAATCTTATCCGCACGCATAGCATAGCGTATGTTTGTTGGACAAGCGCATCATCTACCCTCGCAATCGCGGTTGATTGTGTCAATCTCGATTGTGAATGAAAGCACTAGCCAGTCGTGTTCCCGCTGCACTTGGCGATCACGTTAACGAACCCAGCCGAGCAATCTTTGGTCTGCACCAACAAGCTGTACAGGGACGGCCTAAACGTCTCTGGTATACCTGCACCTCGGATAGTTAGAACATCCCATAAACTCACCGTAGCGGCCACTTCTCCTGACCAGCTCGCCGCCGCATCGCGGACACACCTCGCCCGCCTTTACGCGTTGTGCCTGAGCCACGTGCTCGGACTTGGCCTCTTCGGTGGAAGTGGACTCCAGCGCCTCGAAAGCAGTAACCAGCTTCGCGAGTCCGTCTTCGTCGAAGACCGCGTCTCGAGCAGCGAGGTCCTTCCGCAGCACCCTGAGCATGTGGTCTCTCTGGCAGATCGCAAAGGCGTCGGTATCCTCAGGCACCTTTTTCAGCTCGCAGCGCTCGGAGAAAATGATGTAGGAGCGGAACGCATCCTCAGGCAGCCCAAGATGCACCGATAGGGCCTTCACATGCGCCCGGTTTTGCATGATTGGGTTGTAGAATCGCTCCTTGCGACCGGTCTCGAAAGTCTGCGTCCACTGGCGCTGCCCCTCAGAGCCGAAAATCCAGCCACTATAGTTCTTGGACTCCATAACGTAGATGCCAGTGTTGTGCAACATCAGTACGTCAATCTCGGACTCGCTCGTAGGGCCGACGCTCCTAGGCACAAGAACGTTGCGGAAGACACGGACATACCCAGGAAGCCTGCCGTGCTCAAGCGCGTACTCCGTCAGGTACTCTCCGAGACCACCGCTGCCCTCGCGCATACCGACGGATATCCTTTTGAGAAGTCCGGGCTCCTCGCCCCTCAGGCGGCCAAACAGGCTCATCTGCTCCACCCCGTCCTCATGCAAGTCATATGGCACAAGTGGCATGAGCGTCACCACTTCATGCTGCTGGTGCTTGCAGGTTTCCAGTCGCCCCCACGTTCCGCGAGCTGCACCAACTCGCACAGCTTAAGGGTCGAAGGCAACAATCGTCCTTCATACTACCGTGGCTCTCATCACAGACTCAGAACACAAAAGCTTCGAATTAGCTGTTGCCCACTCGAAACAATCCGAACTAAAGGTTGCCCATGCAATCAGTCTCTAGTCAACACGGATTATAGAGCTCAAGAAGGATTACCCATAAATAGCGTCGATGGCCGATAGAATGGAGGAGAGATACATGCGTCAACGGAAGGAGACCGATCGATGAGCTTCCTCGATGCGTTCATCATGCCCAAACAGGTAACAATCATGGCTCGCTCGTCAAGCATCACAAACTCTTTTGTTAACGGAATCATTCCCTGTATCGCACCGACAGAAGAGGAAGTGGCTGCTGCGCTCTTACTTCTCGGCATGGGCGAGGACGATGTTGTTTGCGCTTACTGCGGTGATCCTGTGACCGAGTGGGACCATCTCAACCCGCTCGTCAAAAACAAGCGCCCAACTGGGTTTGTTTCCGAAATTCACAACCTCGTCCCCTCGTGTGGTAAGTGCAACCAGTCAAAAGGAAATAAACCTTGGCGAAAATGGATTGTAAGCAGCGCTAAGAAGTCTCCCCTCTCGAGGGGTGTTCCTGATCTCGATGAGCGGATACGGAGACTTGAGGAATACGAAAGCGCATTCGAGCCGATAAGGTTGGATTTCGAGTCTATCGTGGAACCTGAACTGTGGGAAGCCCATTGGCGCAACCTCGAGCATCTCCACGATGTTATGCAGCAGTGCCAGGCACACTCCAATTTGGTTAGACAGGCTATCACCGATTCGGCAAACAAGGCAGTGGATAACCCTAAACATCCAACTAGCACACTGGAAGGCTCGCACACCAGTAACCTCGGACCCTCTTCAGAAACCCAAACGAGGCAACACCAAGCATACGAGCAAACACCAGCAAAAGAAAGCGACGTTTATGCGCAGCTTCCACCTGATTTGAAAGGCATTGACACGGTCGGAAACAAGGATTTCGCTAGTCGATGCCTCGAGCACCTCGAATCGCATGACCTCAATCTGAGAAAAGACCTGGATACGCTCTGTAGTAAGGAAGGGTGTAAGTCGGCTTTCAACCACGACCAAGCTTTATTGAAGCGAGTCGACAGTGCCGTCGATCAAGCAGCAACCCGAGAGGATGGCCACGGCTATGCCCGGTATTATGCAACGCCTAAAAACCTGTTAGGGCAATGCTTCCTTATCAGCAAGGAATGGTATGGACTTGGAAAAAACGAACGTGACAACAGGACTCCATTCCTGAAGTGGGTACTATCCCGGACATAGAGAAAGCATTCAGTACTTGTTTTGATTATCATGCCATGCTTGAGGATTGCCCGTCAACTCTATCCAGAGATGACGGGCAATCCATTTCCCCGCAGACTACATAGCAA
>JAFWLX010000095.1 GCA_017510875.1 Atopobiaceae bacterium
ATGCGATGGTGTAGAAGACCATGCCTACGACGGCGGCTGCGCTCAAATAACCAGTTACGACAATGGAGACGGCGCCAATCACGGCCGTGAGGATGCCCCAAAACGGGTTGATGAGGATGATGGTGGAAGCAATGGTGGCCACGCCTTTGCCACCACGAAAACCATGCCAAAAGGGAAAGATATGCCCAAGCGTGGCGCCAAGGCCTGTGAGGGACGTTGAGGTTAGCCATTCAAGCTGGGGAAACACACGGCTCATTATGAGTACGGGAACGAGCGTCTTAAGAATGTCACCCGCCAGGCACGCAAGTGCCGCCGGTGTGCCCAGCTCGCGTCCAATGTTTGCCATGCCAGGGTTGCCGTCACCAAGATCGAATGCCGACTTTCCGGCAGCACGTCTGGAAACGAGCTCGGCAGTGAGCAAGCACCCAAACAGATATCCAACCACAACACAGACAATGCGGGCAAGCATAGCGATCCTCTCCAATGGCTGCACGTATTAGTATAGCGATGAAGCGATACGCTGCAACAAGAGTGACACATCGAAACCGAGGGGACAGTCACCCTGCACGCAGCGGACTGTCCCCTCGGCTGTAACTAGCAGACGTTGAGGAATTCGAAGCGGCCCATCTCGTAGGCGTAGGTCTTTGCCGCCGAGAAGGTGGAAGTTACGCTGAGGTTGGTAATCTCTTGAGGCCACCAGCGGGTGGACATGGTGTGTTCTCCGCCGTTGAGATAGATCTCCACGGCGCTCGTATCCACCACCATGCGAAGGCTTTCGAGCTTGCCTGCCGAGAGTTCGTTGAGTGGCAGACGGCGCACGGTGCGGTAACCGCCGGCGATGCCGTGGAACGCAAGCTCAAGCATGTCGCCTATTACCACGAGCTCAAGGTCGGCGTTGAGCATAAGACGACCTTCGCCCTCGATGCCCTCCAAGAACACGTCGGCCGTGCCGTTGGCGAACTTGGCACCTGTGGCCCCGCAGATGCAGAAGGCATCGTAATTGCTTGTGCCCAGCTTGCCGCACGAGTCAGCAGCACCCTCGTGAGTAAACTCGACGCATGCTCCGTGCAGGGCGTCGTACTCCTCGACTGGCCACTGGCAGATCTTGCCGGCGTCGTTGAGCGAGAGCTCGCGCGCCCACGTGAGGGTGTGCAGCCATTCGTAGGTGGGCACCTGATATTGGAGCTCGATGTCTGGCAGTCCCATCCAGCCAACGAGCAGCTGACGGCCCTTCTCGTCGGTAAAGACCTGTGGCGCGTAGAAGTCGAAGCCGTAGTCGAGTTCAACAAAGGTGTTCTCGTCAATGCAGCCATAGGGCTTCTTGGCATCCATGAGTTCCTTGTCGCCCTCGAGCAGGTCGATGACGGTACCCTCAACGGGGAAATAGCCGGAATTGAAGTTGTTTTGGAACTTGGTCACCTGGCTGGGAACGCCTTGCGGACACACGAAGAAGAACTCGCGACCGCCTAGCGTCACGATGTTGGGGCACTCCCACATGTAGCCAAAGGGTTCTCCCGAGATGGTGGTGCAGGAGCCAGCCAACTCCCAGTCGTTGACGCCGTCGGGGCTCTTGTACAGCAACATGGCGGGATGGTCGTCCATGGTGCGAGCGCCAAGGAGCATGTTCCAGCGATCGTTTTGCCACCAGACCTTGGGGTCGCGCACATGGCACGAGCAGTAGTCGGGATACCCGTCGTTGCCCAGTACAAGCTGGCGATCCGAGAAGGTCCGACCGTCCTTGTTTATCACGAGCGTCTCGTTGGCCTGACGCCCATCGTAGTCGTAGTTGTGCTCGCCAGGCTCAAGCACGTTGCCCGTGTAGTAGCACCACATCTCGCCGTCTCGAACGACCGCAGAGCCGGAGTAGGAGCCGTTGGCATCGAGTTCCATCTCGGGGATAATGGCGCCGCGATGGAACTCCCACGTAATGAAGTCGCGCGTGGTCCAATGGCCCCAGCCGTGACCGGGCCATGGCCAGCGTGGCGCATACTGATGGAAGATGTGATACTCACCGTTGAACTGGCACAGACCATTGGGGTCGCTCAGCCAGCCCACAGCCGTTTGCAGGTGGAACCCAAGTCGCCAGTTGTGTTGACGGTAGTCCAAGTTTACGTGCATCTGCATGCGGTACCTCTTTCCAGAAAAACGGGTGCCTCTGTGCCTATGCAAGGTCAGACAGCAGCGCCTCTACGTCCTCGCGGGACGGCATGGCGGGAATGGCGCCACGCTTGCGCACGCACAGGCTTGCCACGGCATTGCCAAAGCGGGCGAACGCAGCCGCCTCGTCGATGGTGATCTCGCTGGGCTCCTTGCCGCTCTCGCAGAAGGCGCAAAGGAAGCCACCCCAGAAGGAGTCGCCAGCGCCAGTGGTGTCGACGGCATCCACGCGGAAGCTCTCCACGATGCGGGCGCCGTCCTTGGTTGCCACAAACGCGCCGTCAGCGTCCAGGGTAACTACCACAACGCTTGCCCCGCCACGCAGCAGTGCTGCAGCGGCATCCTCGGGCTCGGTGTAGTCGGTGATGAGCGGGCACTCCTCGGCAGAGATCTTAATGAGGTTCATGTAGGGGAGGATGGAGCGCATCTGCGCGGAGGCGACGTCGGCACCCGTCCACAGGCTGTCGCGGTAATTGGGGTCGTACGACATAACGCAGCCGGACTTCTTGGCCAGCTTGAGCGCCTCGATGGTTGCCGTGCGTGCGGGCTCGTCGGTAAGGGAGAGCGAGCCAACATGGAACACGCGGCTGGAAGCGATTACGTCACGCGGGAGCTCGTCGGCGCTCAGCTGTGTGTCGGCACCGGGCTTGCGAGCAAACGAGAAGGAGCGGTCACCCTGCTCGTCAAGAGCAACGAAGGCGAGCGTGGTAAAGAAGTCGGGGTCGCTCACAAGGCCCGTGCAGTCGATGCCGTTCTCCTCAATGGTGGCACGCAGGAACTCACCATGCATGTCGGTGCCAACCTTGCCAATGAAAGCGGTCTTGTGGCCAAGGCGCTGCAGTGCGACGAGGACGTTGGCGGGGGCTCCGCCGGGATTACGCTCGAATAGCTTTTGGCCGTTCGCGGAGACTCCGGAGTCGGTAAAGTCGATGAGGACCTCACCCAGCGCGGTTACAGAGAACATGATGATCGTGCTCCTTTCGGGGGGAAACGATTCCATAAAAGTGTATTCAGCATACACCACCAAACGCGCAGCGGCGTGCACGTATAGGTAAGCGAAGGGTTTCTGCCACCAGTAACGGTGCCGGTGGCAGAAAAAACAGGCGGCCACGTGAGTGACCGCCTGCCAAGAGTCGCTATGAAGCAGTGACTACTTCTTGAGCGTAACGACCTTCTGACCGGCCTTGCAGGCACCGTAGTTCTGCTCGACGGCAGCATAGTCGTCGGTGTTGGTAACGATGACCATGGTGGTCGCGGGCTTGCCAGCGGCCTTGATGGCGTCGAGGTCGGCCTCGATGAGGAGCTGGCCAGCCTTGACGGTGTCACCAGCGGCAACCTTGATCTCGAACGGCTCGCCGTTGAGCTCAACGGTGTCGATGCCGGCGTGGATGAGAATCTCGGTGCCATCGTCGGCCATGAGGCCCACGGCGTGACCGGTGCCGGCGACCATGGTGATCTGACCAGAGACAGGAGCGTAGATGCCACCCTCGGTGGGCTCGATGGCAACGCCGTTGCCCATGGCGAGCGAAGCGAACACGGGGTCGGGCACGGTGGTCATGTCGATGCACTCACCGGTCATGGGAGCCACGACGGTGCCGGGGGCGTAGTCGGCGGCAACCTCAGCGGGGGTTGCGGGAGCGGCGGCCTTGGCGGCCTCGCGAGCGGCAGCGGCCTTGGTCTTCTCGTCGTCCTGATACAGCACCATGGTGACGGCGAAGGATACGGCAAAGGCAACGGCGATTACGATGGTGTACTTAACGGCGTCGGCCGTGATGAGGTAACCAAAGAGACCGGTGATGCCATAGGCGATGGAGTACAGGCCGGTGAAGGCGGCGATGGCGCCACCAGCAGCAGCACCGCAGATGGCCGCGATGAACGGCTTAAGAGCAGGCAGGTTGACGCCGTAGATGGCGGGCTCGGTGATGCCGAGGAGCGAGGAGATGCCGGAAGGAAGCGCGAGGCCCTTCTTCTTGGCGCTCTTGGTCTTCACGAAGACGGCGAAGCATGCGGCGCCCTGGGCAACGTTAGCAGCAGAGATGATGGGGTTGAAGTTGTCGGCACCCTGCGCCACGAGGCCAGCCTCGAGGGCGTTGAACATGTGGTGCACGCCAAGAACGACGGTGATGGGGTATATGGCGCCAGCCAACGCGCCGCCCAAGCCAAACGGAATGCCCAGCAGGAACTTGAAGAAGTTCATGATGCCTTCCTCGACCCAGGAGAAGATCGGGCCGATGACGACCATCGTGGCGAGGCCGGTAACCAGAACGGTCACGAGCGGGGTCACGAAGAGGTCAAACATGTCGGGAACGACCTCGTGGAGCTTCTTCTCGAGCTTGCACATGAGGAAGACGGCCACGACGACGGGGATGACGTGTCCCTGATAGCCCTGCAGGGGTACGGCGCCGAGCAGAGGCACGCCGGGGATGAGGGCGACGGTGGGCAGGTAGTTAGCGCCCATGATGGCGCCGGAAGTCGCCTCTGCGGCGCTGGCAAGACCAAGGGTCTGCGCGGCGGCCTGGCTGCCGACCTCGAGCGTGCCGAGCGAGCCGGGGATGGACCAGGCGTTCATGAGGCCGGTGTGGTTCATGACCATGCCGATTACGCCACCGAGGAACTCGTTGCCGCCAAAGACGCGGGCAGCCGAGAAGCCGATGAGGATCTGCAGGAACACGAAGGATGCGTTGGAGAACGTGTGGATGAGCACGTACCAGGGGTTGAGCTCGAGGGCGCCGCCCATGGCGTTGTTGATGCCCTCGGTAAGACCCATCATGAGGCCGGAGGCCACGATGGCGGGGATGATGGGCACGAAGACGTCGCCCAGTGCCTTGGTGGCACGCTGGATGGGGTTGCCCTTGGCGGCCGCAGCCTGCTTGGCGTCGTCGGTGGAGCCCACGGTGATGTTGCCTTGCTTGCAGAACTCGTCAAACACCTTGTTGACGGTTCCGGTGCCGTAGATCACCTGGAGCTGTCCGGCTGCCTGGAAGTTGCCCTTCGCG
>JAFWLX010000096.1 GCA_017510875.1 Atopobiaceae bacterium
CAGGCACCGTCTGTCACCTTCCGTCCGAGTCCGCCGTTTCTGCTCCCTTCGTGCAGGTCGCCTATTGCCGCCCGCGCACGTTTAGAATGCTGAAGGACCAACAAGGCATTGTTGCTGCTGCAAATGAAGGGTGACCGGATGTTTGAGGCTAAAAAGCTCACGTGGGAAGACTGGAATCGCATTGTGGACGAGGAGGGCCTTGTGCTCCCCATCGAGCAGACCGAGGTGTGGGCCAACTACCAGAACACCGTTGATGGCCGCACGTTTTGGGGCTGCCTGTCCCTTGAGGGCGATGGAAAGACACATGCCCTGCTCTCCCTCTTTGACTACGAGACACACGGCTATCATTACCTGCGCTCGCATCACGCGCCCATGTGGCTTGGGCAGCCAACCCCAGCCGAGGAGCAAGAGGCCCTGCAGGCGCTTGTTGCCTACGTGCGCAAACACGATTCACAGCAGGTGTTCATGCGCATTGCAGTGGACGGTGAGCTTGACATGACTCGTCCCGTGCTCTCATCCATACCCTATGACACCACGGTGGTTATCGACCTGACTGGTGGCGATGACGAGATTCTTACGCGCATGAAGCCACGTGGTCGCAGGGACGTGCGCAAGGCTCTGCGCGAGGCTCCGGCAACCTGCGCTGACGAGACCGATCTTGCGCTCACCTCGTTTGCCGAGTACTACCAGATCATGGTTGAGACGGCCCAGCGCGACGGCTTCTCGCCTGCTCCCCAAGAGGAGTATGAGAAGATGCTGCGCATGCTAGGTCCCGAGCACTGCAGGGTCTTTGCGGGTAGGCTCGAGGACGGCAGCGTGTGCACGTGGTCCATCTGCACAGTCTCGGGCGTACACGGCACGCGTTACTACGCCGCGTCGCGCAACGACACCATGCGCCTTCACGTGACCGACAAACTGGTCTACTTCGAGTGCTGCGAGCTGGCAAAGTTGGGCTGCACCGAGTACGACCTCATGGCCATTGGCTCTGACTTCTCGCCGACGCTCAAGGGTCTCAACGAGTTCAAGACCAAGTTTGCCAAAGAGGTAACCCACGTTGCACCCGACCGCGATGTGCCCATCAAGGGCGCCTTCTACCAGTCGCTTCGCCTGGCAAAGGCAGCCAAGCAGCAGGTGGGAAAGCTTCGCCACCGCTAAGCTACAGTATGTGCGTGTGTCAGGGCCCCGTTTCTGCTGACGCACGCACATAACGACCATCAACGCCCCCGTTAAAAACAATCCATTGGCTAAGATTTGTCAGCGTTTGAAGGATGCGGGACACTTTCTTGGCCTGTTTCCGCTGTCAAGTGTTACCGTTATATGCTATCTGACGGAACTCGCGATACTGGAGGACCGACATTGACTATATCGCACACTAGAAAGGCACTCGTGTCGCTGGGCATGTCTACCGTGCTTGCGTTCACGCCTTTTACTACCACCGTAGCCAATGCAGTGACCAACGATGCCATCGAGAGCACCTCGGCCGAGCTTGAGGCCGCCCGTGCTCGTCTCAACGAGCTCTCGGCCCAGGTCGAGACCAAGTTTGCCGACCTTGAGGACAAGCAGGCCCAGCTGGCTAGCACCGAGCAGATGATCACGGATACCCAGCAAGAGATTGAGGTCAAGCAGCAGGAGCTTGGCGAGGCCCGCTCGGTTTTGTCCCAGACCATGTCCAACAACTACAAGCACCACATCAACTTCCTCTCGTTCCTGTTTGGTGCCAACTCGTTTGACGATCTTGTCTCACGCGTGTACTACGCCGACAAGCTTGCTGAGCATCAGTCCGACGAGATTGAGGCCGTGCTCACCATCCAAGCAGAGCTTGACGAGAAGAACGCCACCCTGCAGAGCGAGCAAGAGAAGCAGGTTGTGCTTGTGGAAGAGGCCAGCTCGGCCGCAGCCGAGGCGCAACAGGCTACCCAAGAGCAGGCCAACTATGTCAACGGGCTTGACGAGCAGCTGCGTGCCGAAATCCAAGCCCAAGAGGAGGCCGAGCGTCAGGCCGCCGAGGAGCAGGCGCGCAAAGAGGCCGAGGAGCGTGCTCGCCTAGAGGCTGAGGCCGCTGCGGCACAGCAGCAGAATAACGGTGGCGGACAGACCAACACGCAGAACACCAACAACGGTGACGACGAGGAAGAAAGCTCGCCACAGAACAACTCTAACTCGTACACGCCGTCTACCCCCACACGCCATGTCACCGACCTTGGCTCGGGTGTGGGTGCTGCCATTGAGTATGCCAAGTCTCAGGTGGGCGTAAGCTACTCGTGGGGCGGCAACGCCATTGAAGGCCAGGAGTTTGACTGCTCTGGCCTTGTATGGTGGGCCTTCAACCGTGCTGGCATCTCTATTCCGCGTGGCCAGCGTATGAGCAACGGCTACAACAGCTCGATGATCGGCTGGGTACTGAGCAACGGCGGCTGGACCACCAGCCAGGCAAACCTGCAGGCCGGCGACCTCATGTTCTGGGGCTCGAGCGTTGAGTCCACCAGTCACGTGGGTCTGTGCATCGGCAACGGACAGATGATCCACTCCAACTGGAATGGCGTCGAGATCACCAGCGTCTACTACAGCTCGGGCTCGTTTGTGGGCGGTGGCCCCATCGCCTAGGCGGCACAGCTCTAACAAGCTTTAAGCCCGGCACCCATCCGCTTGAGGTGGGTGCCGG
>JAFWLX010000097.1 GCA_017510875.1 Atopobiaceae bacterium
CCTCCTCATGGAAAGGGCAGCGTGTCATCCTTCAGTTTGGAGGCGTGTACCGTCATGCGCGGGTAACGCTCAACGGCACCCAGGTGGCGCACTGCGCCTACGGATGGTCTCCCTTCTTTGCGGACCTCTCGCAAGCGCTGCTTCCTGGCAAGGAGAACGTGCTAACAGTAACCTGCGACAACCAACAGCAACCCGATTCGCGCTGGTACACCGGCGCGGGAATCCACCGTCCGGTGTGGCTGTGGAGGGGAGACGCACGCAGCATTGAACCCGAGGCCGTACGCTTGAGCACCGTATCGCTCGACCCCGCTCGTGTGCAGGTAACCGTGCAGACCAACGAGAAGAACATCCTTGTCGAGCTGCTTGACGGCGAGTGCGTGGTGGCCTCTGCCTATGGCAGCAGCCCCACACTTACCGTCTCTAACGCAAAGCTTTGGAGCAGCGAGCATCCTTACCTCTACACCTGGCGCGTCACCCTCTTTGAGGTCGAGCAGACCCTTGATGTGGCCACAGGCCGTTTTGGCATCAGGCAACTTTCGTGGAGCACGGACGGCTTCTTTGTAAACGGCGAGCCCACGCTTTTGCGCGGCGGCTGCATCCATGCGGACAACGGCATCCTGGGGGCCGCAGCCTGGCCCGATGCCGACCGTCGCCGCGTGCGCATGCTCAAGGAGGCCGGCTTCAATGCCCTGCGCAGCGCTCACAATCCCGCCTCGGATGCCACGGTGGAAGCCTGCGACGAGCTTGGCGTCTACCTTATCGATGAGACTTGGGATCAGTGGTTTGACCACAAGAACCCCTACGATTACGCAGACGAGTGGCGCGAGAACCACCTGCGCGATCTTGATGCCCTTGTGTCACGCGACTACAACCACCCCAGCGTTGTCATGTGGTCCATTGGCAACGAGGTAAGCGAGCCGCGCTGCCCGGAGGGCCTGGCTGCCATTGACCAGATGGTTGCCCATCTGCACGAGGCAGATCCCACACGTCCTGTGACCTGCGGCATCAACCTTGTCATCCTTGGCAGTGCCGTCATGGGGCGAGCGGTCTATGACGCCGAGAAGGGAGGTCATGGCGAGAACGACAGCTCGGATGCCGGGCTTACCAGCACCACCTTCAACGCGCTGTCGCAGGCCATTGGCATGGGCATGAACCACATGGCCGACCTGCCCGCCTTTGATACCGCCTGCTCGCCCGCACTTGATCGGCTTGACATTGCCGGGTACAACTACGCGCGTGGCCGTTATCGCATGGACGGTCGGCTGCACCCAGGGCGCGTGATTGTGGGTACCGAGACTCTCTGTGGCGATGTGGTGCGCAACTATCGCAGCATGCAGCGCCTTCCCTACCTTGTGGGCGACTTTGTGTGGTCTGCCTGGGATTATCTGGGCGAGGCGGGCTGCGGAGCCTGGACCTACGGCGATGACGACCGCGCCTTCCAGAAGTCCTACCCGTGGCTTCTAGCCAACCAAGGTGCCATCGACATCTGCGGGCGGCCCAACGCCGAGATGTTTCTTGCGCAGGCAGCTTGGGGGTTGGCACACAACCAGCCGCTTGTGGCCGTAAGGCCCTTGGGGCAGGGAGCCACGCCGGCACGTGCCGCCTGGCGCTTCTCCAACGGCATAGCCAGCTGGAGCTGGCAGGGTTGCGACGGCGAGCGCGCCGTGGTTGAGGTGTTTTCGGATGCGCCTGTTGTGGATCTGCACCTTAACGGGCGCTCCATTGGCCGCAAGCGGCCGCACGGGTGCATCTGCCGCTGGAAGGTACCCTACGAGCCGGGCGAGCTGGTGGCAACCGCGCTCACCGCCCAGGGCGAGGAGCTGGGTCACACGGTGCTGCGCTCAGCCGACCCCGCGCAGGTGCGCCTGCGTCCAGAAACGAACGAAGCCAAGCCTGGAGAGCTGGTCTTTGTGGACGTAGTGATAGCGGACGACCAAGGCATTGTGGAGAGCCTTGCCGACCGCAGGCTAACCGCGCAGGTTACGGACGGCGAGCTGCTCGCCTTTGGTAGCGCTCGTCCACGCACCGAGGAGCGCTACGACAACGCGAGTCACACCACCTACTTTGGCCACGTTCAGGCCATCGTGCGCATGGGTGCAAAAGACCTGGTGCTCGAGGTTGCGGACGGCTGGCTGCGCACAAGCGTGACCATCACAAATACTGGGCGTGCGCTACCATAGCAGACGTCAGGTATCAGAGCCAAAGGAGGAGAACCAACCATGAACGAGACACTGAGCACCATTCGCAACCGCCGCTCCATTCGCACCTTCAACGACAAGCCAGTACCGCGCGATCTGGTGGAGCAGATTGCCGAGGCAGGCATCTGGGCGGCAAGCGGCAAGAACGGGCAGGCGCCCATCGTGCTTGTCGTGACCAACCCCGACCTGGTGGCAAAGCTGCGCGAGATGAACCGCACCATTGGTGGTTGGAGCGAGGGCTTTGACCCCTTCTACGGCGGAAAGACCGTGCTTGTGGTGCTTGCTCACAAAGACGTCGCCCCCACCTACCTCTATGACGGCTCGTTGGTGCTGGGCAACATGATGCTTGCCGCCGAATCGCTGGGCGTGGGCAGCATCTGGATCCATCGTGCCAAGCAGGAGTTTGATAGCGACGAGGGCAAGGCCATCCTCGCCGAGCTGGGCATTGAGGGCGACGACCTTGAGGGCATTGGCCACTGCGTGTTGGGCTACACCGACGAGCCCGCAAAGGACGTTGCCCGCAAGGAAGGCCGTATCTTCTGGGCGGAGTAAGCAGCCAGTATCGTGGATGAGGGGACGGTCCCCAATCCACGCTTTGGGAAACAATCACCTTTGCAACTCCGTCTGCCAATGCTTGACAATCCTGTAATACACGCTTACTATTATTTGTAAGCATGTATTACAGGAGGGTACACATGGACGCCATTGTTACCGCACGGGTGCCCTTAGAGGTCAAAGAGCAGGTAAACATCATCCTTAAAGAGATCGACTCCTCGCCCACCAAGCTCATCAATGCGGCTTACGAGTATGTACTGAGGTATCACGATTTGCCGCGAGTTGTTGTGGAATACGACTCACGATCTTGCGAAGAACGCGACGAGCTTGGACGGTCCATCAGATACATAACGCAGGACATGCGCACTGAGCTCGACAGGCTCCTCTCTGTAGCCACGCTCGAAGAGCCTACAGGAGGCTGGGATACACGAGATTATCGCTACATCCTCGCCGAAGGAAAGAGGGAGGACTATGAAGCTCTTGGTTGACACCAATGTCCTGCTGGACTTCTACCAAAAGAGACAACCCTTCTACGAGGATTGGAAGAGCATTCTGCTGCTCCATATTGTTGGTGATGTAGAGCTTTGGGCATCGGCCAAGTCTTTTACCGACATCCATTATGTCGCTTCAAAACAAGTTGGAACCCGTGCAATCCAGCAAGCCTTTTTGGAAAGCTTCTCGTTCCTTAATGTCTGTTCGCTTGATGGGAACGATATCAAGAAGGCGGCGCAACTTGAGTGGCATGACTTTGAGGATTGCGTTATCTACCAAGCGGCACTCAAAACCAAAGCAGACTACATACTCACCAGAAACACTCGTGACTTTGAGCAGACAAAGATACCTGCCATCACCCCGCATGACCTGCTCAATGGACCAAACACGGGATTCAAGTTTATCGACGTCAGCGAATAACAGAATAAAGGCGAGCGATCATCTCACTCCAACAAAGCCGAGCGTGGATGAGGGAACTGTCCCCTTCCACGCTCGGCTTGCAAAACAGCAATCCTGATGTAGAAACTGTTCTTGCGTGCAAACACGCACCGAGCAGCGATTACTCGTGCGGATACTGCCCCAAGAAGTCCGTGAACTGCGGAACAAACTTGGTCTTTCTTCCCAAGCCCGTCCTGAAGATGTATGCTGTGCCGTTGTACTCGTCGTAGTTGGGGAACGCCTCTTTGAAGACCTCCTCCGACTGCCCGGCAAGGGGCACGATGTAGTCAATCTTCTCGCCGTTCTCGCGAATGCCCACACACACGTACAGATAGGTTCCCCACGCAAAGCCCAAGGGCCAAGTGAAGCGCTGCCCCTTCCATCCGCTCACACAGATTGGATGGAAGGGGCATAGGCGCAGCTAGCGTAAAGGGTGCTTAGACCTCAATTCCCTCGTTGAGCACTGCGGCAATGACCTTGGGATCATCAGAGGATGTAATCCTCTCGCGATACTCCTCGCTCATGAGCATCACGGCAATCTGCGAGAGAATCCGCAGGTAGGTGGTGCCAACCTTGTTGTTAGGCACAAACAGTGCCACAGCAGTCTTGATGGGCTCGCCATCCATGGACTCCCACGACACATCGTTCGCAAACTTCACCGCAATAATGGCGGCGCCATTCACGGCATCGCTCTTGCAGTGCGGAATGGCAAAACCGTGCTGCATGCCGGTGGGACCCAAGGACTCGCGCTCCTTCAGGCCGGCAAGCGCATGCTCCTCGGTGTCGCAAATGCCCAGCTCGGCAGCCTTCTTTGCCAGAAACTCGAGCGCCTCGTCAACGGTGGCGGCATCAACATCAACAAAAACGTGGGACGCTTTGACAAAATCGGACATAGGACAGACCTCCTTGGTGTAAATCCCAGAGAAGCCCGACACCATACGATGCCGGGCTTCAGCCAATCATTGCCCAGTGTTCCTAGTTGCTCATGGCATGGTTGATGACGCCGGCAACGGCCTCGGCATCCGCGGCGGCAAGCAGCTTGGAGCGGAAGGACTCGTCCGTCAGCATACCGGCAACCGTGGAGAGAAGGGTCAGGTGAACGTCGCCGTCGGGGGCAAACAGGGCCACGGCAACCTTGACGGGACGGCCATCAAGGCTGTTCCAGTCGATATCGTTTGCAAACTTGGCCACGAGGATGGCAGCGTCTTTCACAACGGTGCTCTTGCAATGCGGAATGGCAAAGCCACCCTGCATGCCGGTGGTGCCCATGGCCTCGCGCTCGTTGAAGGCGGCCAGGCAGCCGGCCTCGTCGTCAGAAATGCCCAGCTCAACAGCCTTCTTGGCAAAGAAGTTGAGAGCCTCATCAACGGTGGTGGCAGGGTTGTCCAAAAAGACCTGAGTTGTCTTGATGTACTCGCTCATGCAAAATCTCCTTCTCATGCTGAGGGGAACCAGTCGCACCTCACAATGTATCACGCTTTACGAGCTTTGAAACCCACAGACTGGTGATGGGACGATTTCGGCCCATCACCGCAATTTGATGCCTTGTTAGAAAGGCTTTTTACTCGCCGCGCTCCAGCAGAGCCTGGTAGGCACAACCGTACATAGCTGCATCGTTGCCCAGACTGGCAGGAAGAATGCGGGTTGCCACGCAGGGGGCCAGGCAGTACTTGCGGAAGGCCGCACGCAGCTCGTCGGCATAGAGCTTGAAGCCGCCGCCCACGCCGCCACCAATGAGGTAGATCTGCGGGTCAACCACAGCAGAGATCTGCGCCAGGGCATAACCCAGGCAATCGCACATCTGGCTGATAGCAGTCTGGGCAGCCTCGTCGCCAGCGCGATACGCGTTGAAGACCGAGAGCGTATCGGTGGGGCCATCCAGATTAACGGGGGTGGTACCCAGCTGCTTGCATGCCTGCTTGTAGCCACGCACGATACCCGTTGCCGAGGCATATTGCTCCAGGCAGCCCTTGCGGCCGCAGCCACACGAGGCAGTCTCATCGCGGTTGACCGTAATGTGACCAATCTCGCCACCGGCACCAAAGGCGCCCGAGATGAGCTTGCCATTGCACACCACACCGCCACCAACGCCGGTGCCGATGGCCACCAGCACAAAGCTGTTGGCGCCCTTGGCGGTTCCCTGCCACAACTCGCCCAAAGCGGCAGCGTTGGCATCGTTGACAAAGGCGAGGTTGGCATTGGGGAACGTATGCTTGATGGCAGCCTGAAGGCCCTCGGGGTCAAGCTCGATGTTGGCAAGCATGCCCACCTTGCCCTCGTCGTCAACAGGACCCGGAACATCAAGGCCAATGGCAATTACGTCCGCAGGCTTGGCGCCGTTCTCGGCAAGCAGGCCCTTGAGTCCCTCGGTGACAACGGCAAAGGCAGCCTCGCTCACAATCTCGCCCGTAGGAATCTTGGTGACGGCCTCAAGAACGCCGTCCACCGAGAACATGCCCACCTTGATGCTGGTGCCACCAATATCAATACCCAGAACCTTGTTCATCGTCCCATCCTTTCACAACGTCAAGAGATACGCAGGCAATGCGCATCACGTCTGCGCAGATGTTTAATAGTATCGCGCAATTGCCACCAATGGCGAGCGAGCAAACCCCTAAGCGCACCGTTATGACGGTACCTGTTCACGCCGTTACCGGCCGCGGACGGGCCAGGACGGGTACCGTTGCGGCTCCGCTTCGGCTAAGCGCTCCGCCCTTACGGCGCGGCAGCTGCGGACTTTTGTACGAACCCTTCGGGTCTTGACATGCCACTGGCATGTCAAGCAAACAGTCCTCGCTCCCGCCGCGCCGACGGGCGGAGCAGCCTCAGAAGGAGCCGCAACGGTACCCGTCCTGGCCCGTCCGCGGCCGGTAACTATACGCCCCGCAAGTAGGTCAGGCCAACCGTACGCTTTCGGTGTGCACGGGCACTTGGGGCGCTACACTGGACCTACCCCAACACAAACCTTCAAACGGAGACATCATGAGCAACGAACAACAAACCCTCACCGGCTTTGATGCAACCGATCCCGACGCCACTACTGTCCTGCCCGGCATGCCGCAGGCGGCCTCGCCAGCAGCGCTGCCTAACCCAAAGGCAGACATCGCCGCCCTGGACGAGCTTGAGCGTCACCTCTTTGCGCACCGCTACGCCAAAACTGGCATCATGTGCTACGGAGACACCATAGACCCCAAGGCCGCCACCAACGACCGCGGTGAGGCGCTTGCCATCTTTCAAGAAGAGGACCAGGCACTGCTCTGCTCTCCCGAGACGGGCGCCTTGCTCAAGAGGCTCACTGCCTCGCAGGCGCTGCTCTCCCCCGTTCAGGCGGCACAGGTGCGCATTCTTAACCGCGACCGCGAGGCGCTGGTAGACGTACCACCAGAGGTGCAGTCGGACTTCACGCGCCTTACCACCCAAGCGATGGATGTCTGGCACAAGGCTAAGCTGGCAGGAGATTGGGCTTCCTTTGAGCCCTATCTGGACCGCATTGTAAAGCAGCTGCGCCTGATTGCAACCTACCGCAATCCGCATGCGAGCCCCTACGACGTCTGGCTCGATGAGTACGAGCATGACACCGACCAGGCGTTTTACAACCGCTTCTTTGACGAAATACGCAATGTGGTTGTCCCGCTTCTGGACGACGTGCTTCACAGCAAGCGCCACGAGCAGCGCTCGCCCTTTACCGGCCGCTTTGATGTGTCCCGCCAGTGGGCCCTGGCGCACGACCTGTTGCGCCTTGAGGGCATAGACGAGCGCAAGGTGTTCCTCACAGCAACCGAGCACCCCTTCTCGGAGGCCCTTACCAGCAACTACGCCATTATCGCCGGGCATCCGATAGAAGATGACCTGCTTTCGGGCGTGTACACCATTCTGCACGAGGGAGGCCATGCCCTTTACGAGATGGGCGTCAACGAGGCCTTCAACTACACCTCGCTTAAGGGTGGCACGTCCATGGGCATGCACGAGGCACAGTCTCGCTTCTTTGAGAACTACGTGGGTCGGTGCCAGGCCTTTACCCCTCGCCTTAACGAGACGATGGCGCGCCACTTTGTTGGCCAGCTTGGCCGAGCCACGCCCAACCAGCTCTATATGGCCGTCAACAGAGTTGTGCCGCAACCCATACGCACCGAGGCTGACGAGCTTACCTATCCGCTGCATGTGCTGGTGCGCTACGAGATTGAGCAGCTGCTTATGAGCGGAGAGGCCACCGCCGCCGACGTCCCACGTCTCTGGAAAGAACGCTACCGTGCCTACCTGGGCATTAACGTTTCCAATGACGCAAGCGGAGCGCTGCAGGACGTTCATTGGTCAAGCGGTGCCTTGGGGTACTTCCCCACCTATGCGCTGGGCAGCGCCTTTGCCGCCCAGCTGAAGGCTGCCATGGTGCGCGAGGGCATGGACTTTGATGGCGTATGCCTCTCGGGCAACCTTATGCCCATCCACGATTGGCTGCGCGAGCGCATCTGGCGCCACGGACGTTCTTGCGATAGCACCGAGTTGATACTTGACGCTTGCGGCGAGCCCTTCTCGCCCACGTACTACACCAACTACCTCACGGAGAAGTTCTCTGCCCTGTACGGACTGTAAGGTTTGAGGAAAGCTTGCTGTGGGGGGTGTGACAGAAGGGCCCTCGGGGGCCGCGTCCCTCAGAGGCCAGCCGGGCGGCGACCCTCGGGACTCTGGCTTCGGCTCACGCTCCGCCCTTACGGCGCGGCAGCGTCGGAACTCGCTAAGCGCCGCCCCGACAGGCGGAGCAGCCTCAGAAGTCGTCCCGAGGGTCGCCTCCCTGACCTGCCGTGAGCAGTAACACAGAAGGAGGGAATGCATTTTGAGAGCGGTTATACAGCGCGTCACGCACGCGTCGGTTGTCGTTGAGGGCAAAGAGGTGGGCACGTGTGGCCAGGGCTTCCTCATATTGCTGGGCATCTCTCCCACAGACACAGAAGCAGAGGTACAGCGCCTGTGGAACAAGATCCGCAACCTGCGCGTCTTTGACGACAACGAGGGCAAGATGAATCTCTCGCTGGCTGACGTGGACGGAGAGGTTCTTGTGGTAAGTCAGTTCACGCTGTTTGCCAACTGTCGGCGCGGCAACCGACCCTCGTTTACCGAGGCCGCAAAGCCCGATGTTGCCATACCGCTGTACGAGCGCTTCTGCCAGCTGGCCGAGCAGGACGTACGTCATGTGGGACGTGGCATCTTTGGCGCCATGATGCAAGTCTCGCTGGTAAACGATGGCCCCATTACCATCTGGCTTGATACCAACGAGCTGGCGCGCCCCAAGCGCTCGCAGGCGTAAGTCATCCCACGCAGACCCGGAATTGTTATCGGCCACAGATGGCCCAAGACGGTACCCGTGGTCGGTATTTATGCTCTCACACGCTTTATTGCGGCTTCTTTTCGCCCTGCCCCCATCGTTTACTCGTCTGCTAGAGTAATGCCCGCACTGCATGCACGAGCTAAGGAAGTGATTTGCATGAGCAAGTACATGGACGAGTTCAAAGAGTTTATCTCTCAGGGCAATGTTATGGACATGGCCGTAGGCGTTATCATCGGCGGCGCCTTTACCGGTATCGTGACTGCCCTCACCGACGACATCATCAACCCCATCATCAGCCTTGTGGGCGGCGGCAGCGCCGACTTTGCCGGCCTCTGCATCCCCGGCACCAGGATTGACGTGGGCTCCTTTATCAGCGCCGTCATCAACTTCCTGATCATCGCCTTCGTCGTCTTCAATCTGGTCAAGGGCCTCAACAAGATTAAGTCTGTGACAGGCCTCGAGAAGGCAGCAGAAGAGGAGGCACCCGCGCCCACCTGCCCGCATTGCCTTGAGGAGGTCAAGGAGGGCGCGACCCGTTGCCCGCATTGCGCCGGCGAGATTCCCGGTGGCGCCAAGGCGTAAGCCTTCTGGCACAGATACGATCCGCTACAAAGGGACAGGCTGCTATGGCCTGTCCCATTTCAACGTGGGTTGGGGGACCGTCCCTTTTTCCCGGTGGGAGTCAAGGGTGGGAGTCAAGGGGACAGGTCATTTGACTCATTCACAAAGGAAAGGGAGTCAAATGACCTGTCCCCTTGACTCCAATCCACGTTTTTCCTTACAGCACTTGCTCCATGCCCACCTTATAGGGCTTCATGCCCATGGCCTCGTAGAAGGCCTGAGCGCCTGGGTTGCACGACCACACGTTGAGCGTCACGTTGTAGAAGCCCTGCTCGCGCGCGTAGGCTATCACGTAGTCGTACACCGCCGTTCCCACGTGCTGTCCGCGTGCCTCCTTGTCAACACAGATGTCATCGATATAGAGCGTGCGGATATGCGTACGCACGGTGTCGCCCGTGTAGTCCTCAAACATGCAGAACGCATAGCCAAGCACCTTGCCCGTATCGCCTACTGCCACAAAGATGGGACGCTCGTCATCGGCAATGATCTTCTCAAGCTCGTCTGGCGTGTACTTGGTCCCACCGCTCATAAAGAGGTCGGGACGGCCATCGGCGTGAACCTGTGCCACCTGAAGCAGCAGGTCAGAGATGCCAGGGATGTCTTGTGGGCACGCGCGTCTGATTTGCACAAAAGCCTCCTTTAACAAAGCCATACCAACAGATATGATACGCACTTTTGGAAAGGCGGAGCGCGTAGGCGTCTATCCCAAACCCAGCGCCATGCCTATCAGCCGCACCACCAGAGCCGCTACCCAGGCAATAACGCACTGGAAGACCATGATGCCCAGCGCCCACGTGTTGCCCAGCTCGCGGCGGATGGCCGCAATGGCCGCCACGCACGGCGTGTACAGCAGGCAGAACACCAAAAGGCCGTAAGCGCTCAGGGGCGTCAGGACGCTTGTGAGCTCTGCGGTCGACTTGAACAGAACCGTGCAGGTAGACACCACCGTCTCTTTGGCCAAAAAGCCAACCAGAAGCGAGATGGCAATGCGCCAGTCCCCAAAGCCAAGGGGCGCAAACACAGGTGCCACCCACCCCGCAACGACGGCCAAAAGCGATTTGGCGGGGTCGGTAACAAAGCTGAGCGATGCGTTGAAGCTCTGCAGGAACCACACCAGCACGCTTGCAACAAAGATGACGCTAAAGGCACGCGTGAGAAAGTCCTTAGACTTGTCCCACACCAGGCGCGCCACGCTTTTGATGCTTGGCAGACGATAGTTGGGCAGCTCCATCACAAAGGGCACGGCGTCGCCCTTAAAGAAGGTGTTGCGGCTGATCAGCGCTGTCAGTATGGCCAAGACGATGCCCAGCACATAGAGCGAGACGGTAACGAGCGCAGCGTTCTTGGGAAAGAAGGCGGCCGCAAAGAAGCCATAGATGGTGAGCTTGGTAGAGCAGCTCATAAAGGGTGTCAGCAGCACCGTAAGCTTGCGGTCGCGCTCGGAGGGAAGGGTGCGCGTAGCCATGACGGCGGGCACCGTGCAACCAAAGCCCACCAGCATGGGCACGATGGAGCGCCCGGAAAGGCCCAGACGCCGCAAGAGGCGATCGAGCACAAAGGCCACGCGCGCCATATAGCCGGTGTCCTCCAACAGTGAGAGAAAGAAGAACATGGTGACGATGATGGGCAAGAAGACCACAACCGTGCCC
The DNA here is from genome assembly GCA_017510875.1 of Atopobiaceae bacterium. Taxonomy (GTDB): domain Bacteria; phylum Actinomycetota; class Coriobacteriia; order Coriobacteriales; family Atopobiaceae; genus UBA1367. The sequence continues at coordinate 11,277 of JAFWLX010000097.1, forward strand.
ACACCGCCAATGACGCCATCAACCACTAGCGAGGTTATCGCCTGGGACGCCCCTACCGAGGCAAGCGCAGCAGACGCAGCCCCAGCCACCACATCAACGCCTGCCTGCATAAGGTCTTGCAGGGGCTTGCCAATCACCGAGAAGGTCAGCCAGCAGATAAGGAACATGATGGCCACAAAGGCTGGAATGCCCGTCCACTTGCCCGTGAGTATGCGATCGATCCTTTGGCTGCGCTCGCGCTCCTTGCTCTCGCGCGGCTTGGTCACGCAGGCTTGAACCACCTTCTCGATAAAGGAGAAGCGCATGTCGGCAATGGCCGCCGCGCGGTCTAGGCCACGCTCGGTCTCCATCTGATGCACGATATGCTCTATGGCCTCAAGCTCGTTGGCGTCAAGGTGCAAGGCTTCCACCACCAGCGGGTCGCCCTCCACCAGCTTGGTGGCCGCAAAGCGCAGCGGGATCTGCGCACGTTTTGCGCGGTCCTCTATAAGGTGCATCACCGCATGCAGGCAGCGATGCACGACGCCACCGTAATCGTTCACGTCGCAAAAGTCCAGACGCCCCGGACGCTCCTGGTAGGTCGCAACATGCAGCGCATGGTTAACAAGCTCGTCCACACCCTCGTTGTTCACTGCCGAGATGGGCACCACGGGTATGCCCAGCATGCCTTCCATCTCGTTGACGTTGATGAACCCGCCATTGCCCTGCAGCTCGTCCATCATGTTGAGCGCCAGCACCATGGGAACGTCAAGCTCCATGAGCTGCATCGTAAGGTACAGGTTTCGCTCGATGTTTGTGGCATCCACGATGTCAATGATGCCGCAAGGGTGCTCGCCCAGGATGTAGGCCCTGCTCACCAGCTCTTCGGGGCTGTAGGGCGAGAGCGAGTAGATGCCGGGCAGGTCGACCACGTTGGTGTTGCTGTGCCCGCGGATGGACCCCTCCTTACGGTCAACCGTGACCCCCGGAAAGTTGCCCACATGCTGGTTTGAGCCCGTAAGCTGGTTAAAGAGCGTCGTCTTTCCGCAGTTTTGGTTGCCGGCCAGCGCAAAGCTGATAAGGGTCCCCTCGGGCAGGGGATGCTCGTCGGCCTTGACGTGGTAACGCCCGCCCTCACCAAGGCCCGGATGCTCACGTGACGTTGCTGCCTGCGTCTGGGGTACCTCTTGCGTGGGATGAGCAGGTATCACCTCAATCTGCTTGGCCTCATCAATGCGCAGGGTAAGCGTATAACCATGAAGCGAAAACTCCATGGGGTCACCAAGGGGAGCATACTTGACCAAGGTCATGCGGGCACCCGGAATGATGCCCATGTCAAGGAAGTGCTGGCGCAAGGCACCAGACCCACCCACCTTGGTCACAACGGCAGTTTCACCAATCTCCAAGCTTGCCAGCGTATTGGCCGCCTCGTTTGCCATAAGGACGCTCCCCCAGCCTCCAGCTTAACGTGGTGTTGTTTCACGTAGCATACGACACCCATTGTAAGCCACATTCAACTTCTGCAACGCGCTAGACTTATAGCCAATGTCGCGACTGTTGCCGAGGGGGAGACACCGCGGGCTGGCCGGGCCAGCTACCCTCGGGGCTCC
>JAFWLX010000098.1 GCA_017510875.1 Atopobiaceae bacterium
GGAACCCCACTGGAGGAGGCACCATGCAAGCGTCAGGCGGCATGCGCGGTATGCGCGGACAGCAATTCCTTACCGAGGAAGAGAAGGCAAACGCCCCCAAGGTAACCAAAGAGCTCCTGCTCCGCATTCTCAGCTATCTCGCACCGTACTGGCTACAGTTCCTCTTTGTGTTTATCGCCATCCTCGTGTCATCGGTGGTGGGCCTCTTGCCGTCCATCATCACCGGACGCATCGTCGACACGGCGCTTGTAGGCAACGACCTGGGCCTCCTCATCCGCCTGCTCTTCACCGCGCTCGCAGCCATGCTGGCCAGCCAGCTCGTAGGTGTGCTTGAGAACTACATCAACTCTTGGATTTCGATGCGCATCATCTTCGACATGAAGAACGAGATGTACCAGCACCTGCAACAGATGCCGCACGCCTTTTTCACCACCGAAAAGCAAGGCGACATCGTCACCCGCATGAACACTGATATCTCTGGTGTCAGCTCCGTTATCTCAGGCACGCTCACGCAGATCGTGAGCAACGTGGCGACGGTTGTCACCACGCTGGTTGCGCTCTTCTCCATGAGTCCCAAGCTCGCCGTGGTGGGCATTCTTGTGCTGCCGCTGCTCGTCCTGCCCACGCGGAGCGCTGGCAAGGTACGTCTCAAGCTCTTGCTTGAGAGCCAGGCCAAGAACGACGAGATGAACCAGCTCATCAACGAGACGCTTTCCGTCTCGGGCTCGCTCCTCATGAAGATGTTCACTGCCGAGAAGCGTGAGTACGAGCGTTTTGTGGGCGTCAACGAGGAGGTCACGGCCCTCTCGCTCAAGGAGCAGCGCTCTGGCTCGTGGTTTCGCGTGGTCATGGGCATGTTTACGCAGCTTGGGCCGCTGCTCATCTACTTCGCGGGTGGCTATCTCATCATCAATCAGCTTGACCCCACGCTCTCTGTGGGTACCGTCACCGCCACAGTCACGCTCATCAACCGTCTGTACCGCCCGGTTGAGAGCCTCCTCAATCTGCAGGTGAGCTTCACGCGCTCGCTTGCCATGTTCACGCGCATCTTTGACTACCTAGATCGCAAGAGCACCATCGTCTCCCCCGAGAACGGCAAGCAACCCAACTGCGAGATGGCCACCATCACCTACGAGCACGTGGCCTTTGGCTACGAGACCGCAGACGACCTCGTGTTGACCGACGTCAACTTCACGGTCCCTGGCGGCAAGATGTACGCCATCGTGGGACCCAGCGGCTCGGGCAAGTCTACGGTTGTCAACCTCATCCCGCGCCTGTATGACGTCAATGCTGGCTCGGTGAGCGTCGCAGGCGTGGACGTGCGCGACTTCGACCTCACGTATCTGCGGCAATGCGTGGGCGTTGTGACGCAGGAGGCCTACCTCTTCAACGGCACCATCCTTGATAACCTGCTTTATGCCAAACCAGACGCCACCATGGAAGAGATTGAGCAGGCATGTCGCATCGCCAACATCCACGACTTTATCTCGTCACAGCCCGACGGCTACAAGACGCAGGTAGGCAACCGCGGCCTGAAGCTTTCCGGTGGCGAGAAGCAGCGCCTCTCACTCGCGCGCGTGGTGCTGAAGGACCCAAAGATCCTCATCTTGGACGAGGCAACGAGTGCGCTTGACTCCATCAGCGAGAACGCCATCCAAGAGGCGCTCGAGCAGCTGATGGTGGGACGCACCAGCATCGTGATTGCCCACCGCCTCTCCACCATCCTCAAGGCTGACAAGATCATGGTGGTCAAGGGCGGCGTGATTGCCGAGATGGGCACCCATGAGGAGCTGCTAGCACTGAACGGCGTGTACCGTGAGCTGTACGAGACGCAGTTCCGGCAGGTCATCCAGCACGAGCAGGGGTCAGAAGGCCAAGCCGACCTCAATATCGAGGCGCTTTCCACCGAGCTTGCTGCGCATGAGCTGGAAGGCAGCAACCTTACCGACGTGCTCATGCTGATGCGCTCCAACCGGCAGTATTATCGCCGACTGAACGAGCGACCCAACAAGGCGCAGCTCACGAACATGATTTCAGATAAGCCCGAAGGGGCGACCAGCACGCATCTGGTTGGTTTCTACGACGATCTGGACGGCTTGGTGGCCGTCATGGACCTCGTCTGCGGAACGCCCAACAAGACAAGCGCGCTCATCAGGTGGTTCATGGTCGCGGCGGACAAGCAACGCAAGGGCGTGGGATCTGCGCTCTTTGCCGACGTACGCGCGGCGCTTGGCGCGCAAGGCTACCGTCATCTTGAGCTGCAGATTCCCGAGGCTGCGGAGGAGGCACAGGCCTTCTGGAATGCACAGGGCTTCTCACCCACCGGCAAGCGCGACGACACCGGCAGATACCCTGTCATCACCCTCGCCCGCGACATTTAGCCCACAGCCGGACAGAGGGGTCCCTTTGTCTGACCAAGCGTGCAAAATGTAAACATGCCCTCCATAGGAGTAAAGGCATACTCTTTCCCGATGCTATACTTGGCCTGTGGAAACAGAAAGTGGGGTCGTATGGCAAAACGAGTGACAATTCAAGACATAGCGGATGAGCTTGGGCTCTCACGCAACACGGTTTCAAAGGCGCTCAATAACTCGGACGGTCTTGCCGAGGCTACACGCCAGCGCATTATCCAAAAGGCCGCTGAGATGGGCTACAAGCAGTTTGCCCTGCTCGAGGCTCTGCCTCCGTTTATGCAAGGAGACGCCGCCGGATCACTTCCAGCTGCACGGCCAGGAAAGAACGAGATCGCCCTGCTCTCGACGGTCTACCTCGCGACCCCGCATTTCTCGTCACTCATGCTCGATGCGTTTCATAACCAAATCTCAAAGTTTGGCTATAACCTCAACACGCATCGAGTCACGGAAGAGAACATTGAGACTCAGACGCTGCCTCGGACGTTTGACCTTGAACGTGTGGCCGCAATCCTGTGCATAGAGATGTTTGACTATGCATATGACGAGATGATCTGCGGTCTTGGCGTCCCAACCTTATTCGTGGACGGTCCCGCCCGTCTTCACGGCGAGAACCTTCCCTCTGACCAGCTCTATATGGAGAACACGACGCAGGTCATGAAGCTCGTCAACGAGATGGTCTCGCGCGGCATCGAGCGCATCGGCTTCATTGGTGAATGGGAGCATTGCCAGTCGTTCTTTGAGCGCTATGCGGCATTCCGGCTTACCATGTTGATGGCGGGCAAACCGGTCAACCAACGCTGGTGCATCCACGAAAACCACGTCGCTGGCATCGCGGCGTCTCTTTCCGTGCTTGATGAGCTGCCCGAGCTCTTTGTGTGCGCAAACGACTTCGTAGCGCTCGACGCGCTGCAGGCTCTGCGCTCGATGGGACTTAACGTGCCCGACGACGTGCTGCTTGCGGGCTTTGATGACGCTGCCGAGTCTCGTCGCTGCATGCCGCCGCTTACCACCGTCCACATCCACACGCAGATCATGGCGTATACGGCAGTCCAGATGCTTCGCGCACGCATCGAGGAGCCTGACCTCGACTATCGCCAAGCGTATACTGAGACAGAACTCATTCTGCGGGCTTCAACGGAGAGACCCTAAGAGGCTTGGCATAGCTACTAAGGAGCAGGCACGTGGCTTTTTTCTCATACGAAGGCAGGGTTAGTCGGATCTTTATGAAGATCGCCTGGGGGTGCTATCTCAATCTGCTGTGGGCTGTCTGCTCGCTGCCGATCGTGACCATAGGCGCCTCTACCACCGCGCTCTATTCCGTCGCGCTGAAGATTGCCGAAGACCGCGAAGGTGCCCTTGGGCAGCAGTTCTTCCGTGCCTTCAAGGAGAACTTCCGCCAAGCCACGGTAATCTGGCTCATCCTGCTGGGCGTCGGCATTTTCTTGGGAACGGACATCTACGTGCTGTTCCACCTGAGAAACACCGCCAACATCGCCATGGCCACCTTCTGGACGATCATCCTGGCGATCGTGTTTGCTGCATGCGTGGCCTACACCATCGAGCTCATCTTTGTCTTCCCGCTCGTGGCAAGCGTGGTGAACACCACCAAGAACATGATGATTAACGCGCTGCTCATTGGTACGCACTACCTCAACTGCACCATAGTGGTCTTTGCCATCCATTTTGCGATGGCGGTCTTCGCCATCAGGTTCTTTACCTCCATCCTGCTCTTGGGTGAGGGAATGTGCGCCATTCTGAGCTCGTACCTGCTCTCCCCCGTCATTCGTGCTTGCTCGATTGACCCCAGCAGGAACCAGGCGGCCGACGTTGACGGTGGCGACCTCTCATGAAGCTTCCGGAGCACGAGCGCCAGGCGCATCGCGATGCCTTTCGGGCGATGAGCCTGGCGCAGAAGGCCGACTACATCTTCGCGTACTACAAGCTGCCGTTGGTGCTGATTCTTATCGCGATAATCGCCTTGGGGTCGGTAATGAAGTACCAGCTGACGAACAAGGCCCCGTTGCTGTATGTGGGCATGGCCAATGTCTCCGTCGCGGAGGACGCGGATCCCGTCCTTGCTGAGGAATTTGTCACCGCGCAGGGACAAAGCCCCCGGAAGAGCGAGGTCGTCATCTATCGAGACCTGTATCTGGTTGACCCCGAGCTCTCGAGCGACCACCAGCTCTCATACGCCTCGCGCCTGAAGGTGCTCGCAACCATCGACGCGCAGGAGCTCGACGTGGTGCTCATGAGCAAGCAATCCTATGACCTGCTCTCGCACAGCGGCTTTCTGCTTGATCTCTCGGCCGTCACCTCGCGCCTACCCGATAACCTTGCCAAGCTGATACGCGAGAACGACGTGATCATCGAGGACAACCAAGTGGAGTATGACCTCGGTGAAGCCGAGACATACGAGGCGGAGACCGAACGCGTTACGAATGCCTTTGAGGTGAGCGGCCTTGGACCGTTTGTTGACCTCACTGATGACGTTTACCTCGGCATCATTGGCAATACGCCCCGTCTTGATACCGCCCTCGCCTATTTGGAGCACGTCACTCAATAACCGCGTCCAAAAGGGGCCACCACATGTAGAGTGGCTCTCAATACGTAAATGCCCCGTCCCTTACACGAAAAGGGACGGGGCATCCAGAAGGGAGAAAGGCCTTGCATGAGGCCTTTGGAAGGACCTTAGAAGTCGTACTCCTTGCAGACCGGCTCATGCTTAGACACGGACACCTCGTCGTACCAGATGAGGTTGTTGCCGGTGGCCTTGTCGAAGAGCTGGATGAGGTCAGGAGCGGTGGTGAACTGCACGGTGGCACCCATGGAGACGTCGGTATCCAGACCAACGGTGGGGA
>JAFWLX010000099.1 GCA_017510875.1 Atopobiaceae bacterium
GTCGTCACCCGGACCATCAGGAACGGTTATCGTAAGCGCCGTCACGGGCACCTTGTCACCAGCCGGGCCCGTGTAGGTGGCCCAGTCGGTCTTGCCGTCATAGCTTGTGTCGGGGCAGACAGGTTTGGCCAGCTGCCAGTCCTTATGCACGATGTGGCTTTGGTCGTCCTCTGCCGCAACACCACCATCGCTCTTGAGGAAATACCAAGTTGGCATGGGGTTGATGTTAAAACCCTGGTCAGGAACAGGGTCGTCCCAGGTAACATCCACGTGGTACCACGTATCGTTGATCTTCACACGGTTCCATTGATGCGTTGCCGTTCCCACTACATCAGCTTCAATCCCCAAGTGGCACATAGCCGAAAGAAATGCCAACGAGTAGCCTTGGCAGACGGGCTGATGTTCCACCATTGCCCCGTAAGCACTCCATGGGTCACGCCCGGTCTCTTCCCTGTATTTCTTGACTTCATCGGACTTGTGTATGCTCCCCGCTGGTTCGTCATATACCGCATTGCGCACAAGCCAGTCGTGCACGACTTTGATCATTTGCTCGACCGTCGCGTTTTTAGGAATCCAGCTCAGCAAGTCGGACATGTTCTGGTTGTACTTGGCCTTCATGGTGTCCAGTTTGCTGCCAGAAGCCAGATACTGCAGGTAGAAACGCTGGATAATGTCGCTTCCCGGACTGGTTTCAACGTAGGTGAACGTGCTGTTCACATACCAGTACTCGGGATGCGAGTTGATGACGTCCATGATGATGGCCTGGACCTCGTCATAGTTAAGCTCGCAGTTTGTAAGCGATACGTAGTAGTTTGAGTCCGCAAGATCCGCCACCTGAACGAGAGCGCTCTTGATCCTTTCGCATTCCTCATCGGTGAGCTTGTCCTCAAGACCGGGCGTTACTGACTGGGTCCTCAGCTCACCATCGTCAAAGTATGGACTCTCGGCAGACTGATAGAGATACAGGTGGCCCTCGAGAAGCTCGGGCTCCTCACCCTCGGTGTTTTGCTCTACAGATACAATCGCTCCGTCAGCCTGTGCCAAGACCTCTTGGTCATCCACACCCTCCTCGGCAAAGGCTGTCACCGGCACGCCAGCAACGCACAGCTCGAGGGCCAGCAGCACGGACAGCATCTTACGTGCGCGCACCCCCATTTCGCAGAACCACGGTCTTTTGCTCATAAAGAACGCCTTCTTTCAAGATGAGGGCGCGGCCAAAGCCACGCCCGTTTACGCCACCTATACTGTGGGGTCTATCCGTTGCTGCAGCTCCTTAAGCACTTTGCGCAGCAGGCGAGACACCTGCACCTGCGAGACGCCCAACTTCTCTGCAATCTCTACCTGGGTAAGGCCCTGCTCAAAGCGCATGCGTATAACCTCTTGCTCGCGCGGAGAGAAGCTGCCCAGGGCGTCTTCGAGCACCATACGGTCATCAGAGGCTGCAAGATCACCATCCTCCGCCGCGTAGTGGTCAATGATCGAGGGGGTGTCGTCGTCGGCATCTTGGCCCGTACCCTCAAGAGGAACCGAGCTGTACGCCGTAGAGGACTCCATGGCCTCGAGCACCTCGTCTACCGTGGCCACCAGATGCTCGGCCACCTCGGCTACCGAAGGAGGACGCTGCAGCTCGCGCGTGAGGTCGTCGTTAGCCTGGTTGACCTTGGCCGAAAGCTCTTGCAGGCGGCGCGGCACGCGCACCGACCAGCCCTTGTCGCGAAAGTGCCGCTTTATCTCGCCCATGATGGTAGGCGTGGCAAAGGTGGTAAACTCCAGCCCCCGGTTGGGGTCAAAGCGGTCGATTGCCTTGATGAGGCCAATGGTGCCTACCTGCAGCAGGTCGTCAAGCGGCTCGCCACGGTTCTTGAACTTGCTCGCCAGAAAGCGTACGAGGTTGAGGTGGCTCACAATAAGCTGCTCGCGTGCCTCTTCATCGCCCTCCTCCTTGTACAGGCGAAAGAGCTCGCGCGTACGTTCCTTGTCCCAGGCAGCCTTTCCCTCACGCGGGGGACGCTTTGCCCGCTGGCGGCGGCGCTCTTCAGGATCGCTACTCGCCATTGGCCACTCCCGCCCGCTTGACCAGACGCAACATGGTTCCGTCTTCGCTTACACCATACTCGTCGCAGACGGCAGAAAGCAGAAGCTCGGCTAGGTTGAGCGCGTCGTCGGACTCGTCAATCTGCTTGGCACCCAGGGCAAAGGTGGTGTGCACCTCTCCCTCGGCAAGGACAAAGACTATGTCACAGCTGGCGGGCTCGGTTGCGCAGCACAGGACAAAGCCCTCCTCGGCTGCCATGCGCACGTCCTCGACCTCGTCAACGTTTAGGTTGCAAGCCACAGCTAAGCTTGCCGCCGTCATGCGAACCGCGCGTGCAAAGGCAGCTTGTGCCGGAACGCTCAGGCGTACGGTCTGTTCTGGCATTGCTCCCCCTACTTGTTATCGCTAGACGGTGAGACCGTTGTGTACGTGACATAGCCACCCTTGCGCGAGGAATGCTCGTCCTCGGTGTGAGCAACGGTTGCCTCGACACTCTGGCTCTCCTTCTCCGGGTTACCCTTGCCAATGAGCTGCTGGCCCTCGGGGATGTTGATGCCGCCAAGGCTGGCAACCTTGGACACAACGCCCACTGCCGCGCTGGTAGCCGTGCTCACAATGCGACCGGCCGACTCGCCCACGCCTGCAACGCCGCTGGTGGCGGAGCTTACATCACCCAGGATGTGGTTGACCTTGTCAAGAGAGACGGTTGCCTCGTCTATTACCACATTAAGGTTCTCGGCCATGGGACCAAGCTCACGTACGGTGGGCTGAAGGTCATCGACCATACCGTCAATCTTGGAAATGACCGGTGTGGTCTGGTCTACCAACTGCCCAACGGCGTGGTTAAGATCATCAACACTGTCGCTCACCGAGTTGAGCGTGTCACGCGTCTTGCGCAGCGTGATGGCAAACTCGGCTATTGCCCACACACCAGCAATAAGCAGCGCAATAAGAAAAATATCGACAGGATCCATTCTTAGCTCCTTCTATCGAGCCGCGCGAGCGGCATTCTAGGCAGTCATGCTGAGTATTCTACTCGTTTTGGCAATGGAGCGCGTCCGTGGCCGTCCCTACATTTCACGGTTTCGCACGCGACCCTCGGTCTAACGTGGATTGGGGGACCGTCCCTTTTTCCACGTTTTTTTTCGCTAACGTGGAAAAAGGGACGGTCCCCCAATCCACGTTATTGCTCTGGTGTGCGGTCGCGAGCGGTGGCTTCTATGCGCCAAGCCTCCCAGCCTCGTGGACCTGGCTGGTAAAACGCACCGCGCTCCAAGCCATCGGGCAAGTATTGCTGCTCGACCCAGCCGGCAGGATAGTTGTGGGGATACAGGTACGCACCATACTCATCAGAGCCCGGGCGGTGGCGATCGCGCAGGTGGTTGGGCACCTCGCGGCGAGGACCGTTGCGGACCTCGGCCAGGGCGGCATCGATGCCCGCCTCGGCGGCGTTGCTCTTGGGTGCCAGGCACATGTAGATGACTGCCTGGGCAAGGTTGATACGGCACTCGGGATACCCTATGACCTCGGTGGCCTTGAAAGCGGCCTCGGCAATCAACAGGGCCTGCGGGTCGGCGTTGCCGATGTCCTCCGAGGCAAGGATGAATATGCGTCGCGCGA
>JAFWLX010000100.1 GCA_017510875.1 Atopobiaceae bacterium
GCGTGGTTGCCGTGCACCTCATAGGGGTCACCATACCGCTCGTCTTCATAATGGCCACCAACGCGTTTCAAGTTAATGGGCATCCCGTACTGGTCGTAGACCGTATCGTCCCTGCGGCTGCTAGTCGACGTCTGCGTACTTCCACTGCTGCCATCAGTGAGATAGGCGAAGGCGCCAAACGCGAGGACACCAAGGAAGACGATGCCGGAGCTAATGCCCAAGACCTTGAACGCTGTGAAGAAGCTCGGTGCGCCGGGATGCAGGGTCGCGAGGAAGGAGAAGAGGGCAGAGCTTGCCAACATGATGGCAGCCCTCTTGAGCGCTCCTTTTCGGTCTCCGCCAAGGAGATGGATGAGAATGCCTCCCAGCAGGATGAGGTTGATCAGTCCACCAACGATGATCTTTCCTTCAGCCGAATTGAAGTTGTTCCAGATCTCGCCAAGAATCTCGTCGATGAGTCCCATTTGCCCGCTCCGTTCCGTCCTGCTGTTCCAGCTCGCGTATGGTTTCGCTCTTCAGAACTATAGCCTGAAGAGGCTCAAGCTGGATGGCGATCCCGGCCTGCAATAGGACTATCGGTATCGCGAGCATTTCAATTGTTCGATAGCGCTTTCGTTTGACAACAAGCGTCCAAGGTCTTGAGAGCAGCTGCGCAGTCAAAAGTTAGAAACGATTAACATTTTGTGATGCCAGGCAAGGCCTTCCTGAACATGACGCTCATATGAGTTACCATCGTCTAACTATTTTCCAATAGAGGAGGTACCTATGGCAAAAGAAAAGAAGCCAGGCACCATTTCCCAGCTGCTCGTGTTTGCAGGGGAGCGGCGTAGCCTCACCATTGTGGGCTGCGCACTTGCTGCCGTTGCCATGGCGGTAAACATGGTGCCATACGTCTGCATCTGGTTGGTGATTCGCGAACTTGTCGCAGTTGCACCTGACTGGTCGGCGGCAACCGGTATCGCTGGCTATGGCTGGGCTGCGTTCGCCTTTGCTGTCGGAGGCATCCTAGTCTATTTCGCTGCGCTCATGTGCACGCACCTTGCAGCATTTCGTACTGCGACTAACATCCGCAAGCGCTGTATGGAGCACCTCGCCAAGGCTCCGCTGGGTTACTTCGACACGCACGCCTCCGAACTGCTTCGCCGTCGGATTGATGGTGCCGCCGCACAGACCGAGACGCTGCTCGCCCACAACCTTGCCGACATCTCCGGTACCGTGGCGATGTTCATCACATTGCTGGTGCTGCTGTTCGTCTTTGATTGGCGCATGGGTGCAGCCTGCATGCTGGCTGCCGTCATCTCCATAGGCGCACTCTTTACCATGATGGGAGGAGAGAATGCCAACCTCATGGCTGATTACTACGACGCACTTGACCGTGCGAGCAAGGCCGGAACCGAATACGTTCGAGGCATTCCTGTGGTAAAGGTGTTCCAGCAGACGGTCTACTCGTTCCGTGCGTTCAAGGAAGCCATTGACGCCTATTCTGAGAAGGCATCGTACTATCAAGGCGTTGTCTGCAAGGGTCCGCAGGCAGTGAACCTCACCGTGACAGAGGGAGCCTTCATCTTTCTTGTGCCCGTGGCACTTCTCGTCGCTCCCGGTGCGCTCGCATCGGGTGGCTTTGCCCTGTTTGTGACGAACTTTGCTTTTTATTCTGTCTTCTCGGCTGTGCTCTCTACGGCGCTTGCCAAGATCATGTTCGCCGTCGGCGGTCTTACTCAGGCGTCAGATGCCCTCAAGCGCATCAACGAGGTGCTTGACGCACCGACGTTGCCCGTGAGAGACAATCCACAGGTTCCTGCTGACGATACTGTTGTCTTTGACTCTGTGACCTTCACGTACGAAGGGGCCGAGCAGCCTGCGCTTGATGCTGTGAGCTTCTCTGTCGAAGCGGGGCAGACCGTGGCGCTCGTCGGGCCTTCGGGCGGTGGCAAGACGACCGCCGCAAGCCTCGTGCCACGTTTCTGGGATGTCGATGAAGGTGCAGTACGCGTTGGAGGCGTCGACGTACGTGATATGGATCCGCACCTTTTGATGGACCGCGTTGCCTTCGTGTTCCAGAACACGCGTCTCTTCTCTACCTCTATCCTCGAAAACGTGCGGGCAGCTCGTCCGGATGCCACGCGCGAGCAGGTGCTTGAGGCGCTTCATGCCGCGCAGTGTGATGACATCCTTGACAAGTTGCCTGATGGTGTCGAGAGCAAAATCGGAAGTGAGGGCACGTACCTCTCCGGAGGCGAGCAGCAGCGCGTCGCCCTTGCCCGCGCAATCCTGAAGGACGCCCCCATCGTGGTGCTCGACGAGGCTACTGCCTTTGCAGACCCCGAGAATGAGGCCCTCATCCAGAAGGCATTCACGCATCTCATGAAAGGCCGTACCGTCATCATGATCGCACATCGGCTCTCGACCGTGATTGGTGCCGACAAGATAGTGGTGCTCGATCAAGGACATGTGGTGGAACAGGGCACGCATGATGAGCTTGTGTCCAAAGAAGGCTTGTATGCACGCATGTGGGCGGACTACCAGACCGCAGCTCAGTGGAAGATCCAGAAGGAGGTGGCATAACCATGATTTTTGGTGAGAAGTTCCGCAAAAAGTACGCCCTCTCTAAGGCGGGAGAGGCCAACGTCAAGAAGGGGACGTTCTGGACCGTGGTCACAAACCTCGTGGTCATGGCAGGTATCGGTATCCTCTACTTGCTCATGAAGAGCTACATGGCGACGCTTGTGGACGGTGCCGCTCTTCCGGCAGCGCTTCCTTACCTAGCTGCTGTGGTGGCGTTCATCGCCATCTCGTTCTATTCGCACTACAACCAGTACCACTTTACCTACTCATTGGTGTATGACGAGGTTGGCTACGTGCGTACGAGCCTTGCTGAGCGTCTGCGCAAGCTTCCGCTGTCGTTCTTCAGCCATCGAGACCTTGCCGAGCTCACTGAGACTATGATGAGCGACGTCGACCGTCTGGAGCACGTTTGGAGCCATGTGCTTGGCTACCTTTATGGCGGCTACATCTCAACCGCCATTGTCGCCGTGATGGTGGCTGCCTACGACTGGCGCCTCGCCATCGCATGCCTATGGGGTGTGCCCGTCGCTTTTGCCTTGCTCTTCGGTTCGCGGAAGGTGTTTGACGTCTACGGAAAACGTGCGAAGGCAGCCGGGCTTGCCGTGGCAGACAGCATTCAGGAGACGTTGGAGGACATACGTGAGATTCGCGCCACTAACCAGGAAACGCGCTATCTCGCTGGGGTGAACGAGAAGATTGACACATCTGAGCAGCGAATGACGGCAGCTGAGCTTCGTACGGGCATCTTTGTTAACGCGGCAAGTGTCATCATGCGTTTGGGCATGGCGACGACGGTGCTCGTTGGTGCGCACCTCATTCTGACCGAACAGATTGACTTCATGGTCTTTTTCATGTTCCTGCTCATGGTCACGCGCATCTATGCGCCATTTGATCAGTCGCTCGCGCTCATTGCGGAGGTTTTCGTTTCCGATGTCTCGGTGCAGCGCCTGAACGAAATCTTCGATACGCCGGTTGCCGTGGGAAGCGACGAGTTCTTGCCCAGGGGTCACGACGTAGTCTTCGACAACGTGGGCTTTGCTTACGAGGAAGAAGGAGAGGCGACACTCGAAGGCGTGTCATTCACAGCGAACGAAGGTGAGGTGACAGCGCTTGTTGGGCCGTCAGGAAGTGGTAAATCCACGTGTGCTCGCTTGGCTGCGCGCCTCTGGGA
>JAFWLX010000101.1 GCA_017510875.1 Atopobiaceae bacterium
GGCGACCCTCGGGACTCCCCTTCGGCTCACGCTCCCCTCTTACGGCGCGGCAGCTGCGGAACTCGTTTCCCTTCGGGGCAACGCCCCGAAGGGAAACTCAGACAGTCCTCGCTCCCGCCGCGCCGACGGGCGGAGCAGCCTCAGCAGGAGTCCCGAGGGTCGCCGCCTGGCCTTCCGCGACAGGTGGCACCGGAGGCTGGCGTCCCCCTTGGTCCATATTTCAAGAAATTGGCTACTCCTGCGCCTTCCTGAACTCGTCCACGAACGAGGAGAACATGCCACGGGTCTTGCCCAATTGCTTTCCCAGGGCCTTTGACCCCACCTCTACGGCCTCACCTGCAGCCTTGCCGGCCTGCTCGGCAGCCTTCTTGCCCTCTAGCTTGGCCTTTGCGTAGCTCTCTCCGGCCTTGGCGGCAACGCCACCGGTTAGCTCGAGCTTTGCCGCCTGGGGCTGCACAATCATGTAGCCCTTCTCGTAGCCGCACACCATGCTGGCAGGCACCTCAACCGAACCCACCAGCGACTGGGCAACGCCGCCGTCGCCTATCGCAAATGACTCAACCGCACCGCTCTTGCTGTTGAAGGAGGCATCGTTCACATAGCCCAGCACCTTGCCCTCGGTGGTCTTGACGTCCATACCGGCCCATATGAGGCAGGCATCCCAGTCAAGCCCCAAACGGGCGCGGGCAACGTCGTCAAAGCTCTCGTTGCCTTTTGTTACCCGTATGCCGCCGTCGCAGGGCGTAATCGAGTCAAGTGCCACAAAGGTATCGTCACGCTTGACCATTCCCACTAGGTCGGGACGAGACACCAAAAAGCCCACCACCCGCAGGCCGTCTGGTGCAAAGACAGTCTGATGCACCTTGCCCATACTGGTGTATGTAGCTGCAGCCTTGCCCTTTGAGCCCTTGGGAGCGTAGACTGCCACACCGTTGATCTGGCTGAGTTTGAGCATGAGCCTCTCCCCTATTCATGCGACCTAGGCGATAAATAACGTCGATGGGGGATGCTCCCCCAGATGCGGCCTTACCGAACTTCAAACACGTACGGAATGGCACTTAGGAGAGTATCCCCCATTGACAGTAGAAGCAAACCTTGGTTTGGCTTGGCCTAGTCGGCTACCTCGGTCTCTTCGGGCTCCTCAACAACCTCTACGTGAACGCCCTCGGCCTCGGTTGCGTTCTCCATCTCGGCAGCAACCTCGGTAACCTTCTCGGTAACCGTGCTTACGGCGTCCTGCACCTGAGCGGACGTGGTGGCAACGGTCTCGGAGAGGGAGTCACGCAGCTGGTCCATGCGCTCGCGAGCAAGGTCAACCTTGGCGCGCAGCTCGTCGCTGGTGGCATCAACGCTGGGGCGCACGGAGTCAACTTTCTCGGTGACAACCTGCGTGCCATGCTCGTAGGCGTCAATCGCGGAATCCCAAGCGTCGTTAAGGGCGTCGGCAGCCATGGCGCGGCTCTCAGCGCCAGAACGCGGTGCCATCAGAAGGCCCGCTGCCACACCGCAGGCAGCGCCCACCAGGCTACCAAACACAAAACCAATTGCACCTCTTGCCGTCATTTCATTCCTCCTGTCAAACTGAAGTGCCGGAATGGCCATTTCCTCTATATTGCATAGCGCGAGACGCGACTTCTTGCCTCACGCTACCTAATAGCTAGCGTAGGGGATACGGGCTGGGAATATGCTCGTCTGGGGCATCTTCGTCGGGCTCGTCCACCTGAGGTGCAGGGTCAGCCTCTGCTTGCACGGCACCATCCTGCTCGTCGGCCGCGAGGGCGTCAGGGGCCGCATCCATCTCTGCCTTTGCAACCGCAGCTGCATCGAACTCAACAGTCTTGATTGCCGGCATCTCGATGGTTGCCATGATCTCGTCGATCTGCGCGGCCACCTCGGGTGTCTCGGGCTCGCGGTTGTAGCGCCACGAATGCGCGCGCGCCGTAGTGGGAACCGCGGGAGCCTCGGTCCACAGTGGCCTCTGGGGAGCGGGTTCAACTGCGGGCGCTACGATGGTCTCCTCGGCCGACGCAGCCTCCACGGCCTCTGTGGCAGGGGCTTCTGAGGCCATAGCCTGGTCCTGCGTCACTTCTTCCTGCTGGTCTGCAAGATTGGTCGAAGCATTGTCCTGATAGGCGATACTGTTGTTGCCGTCAAGAGCGGTGTCGTCCTCATAGGGCTGCTCTTCGCCCTCGTTGACGTCTTCCCCGTACTCCTCCTCGACCACATCTGCAAATCCGGTGTCAATCACCAGGTCCTCGCCCTTGTCGGCCACGCTATCAACTAGCTGCACCAGGCCCTGCACAATGGCGTCGACGTTGGGCTCGGGGTCTGCACCGCCGCTATAGGCCCAATCGAGAATCCATACGCCGCACGAGAGCGCCGCAGCAACCAACACGTCATCGGGACACGCCAGCTCTATCTGGTAGGTGCGGTTGTCCACCTCGTCAACCCACGTCTTACCCGCAGGAATGTCGCCCGCCATGTTGGTTTGGGCCAGCAGCTCAACCGTCACATGCTCGAGCAGGTGGGCAATCTCGGTGTCGCCCATGGCGTCACGGAAGGTCTCGCCCGCATCGCCCAAGCACACGTGCTCCACGATGTGCGGCATTACGTGGTAGACGCGCGCGGTAGCCTCAAGATCCTCGCTTGTCATAAGCGGGGCATCGTCAGCAATGCGCACGTGGGCAATCAGGTTCTCGGGGCCAATCTGAACCCGTTTGATTTCAATGAGCTCTGCCACGCTCCACCTCCTGTAAACCAGTCAGACGCACTTATTGTAGTCAAACGTTGCCGTCAGTGTGACGGTTGCCTATAGAGGCCTTCAGCGCCTCAACGGGGCCGTGGGCTTCTTCCTGTTCCTCTGCGGGCTCGGACTTGGGCTCGGGTGCCGTAACCCGCAGCATGGAGACGCGCCGGCCACGCATGGACTGCACGCGGAAGGTATAGCCCTCGCATTCAAACACGTCACCCGCCTGCGGCACCGAGTCGGCCAGCTCGAGCACAAAACCCGCGATAGTCTCGTACTCGTCGGAATCCTTGATGGGCCAACCAAGCTCGATGGCATCGTTGATGGAAAAGCGTCCATCCACCAGCCACTCGCGCTCGGACAGCTGCGTAATGTACTTGTTGTCGGGGTCAAACTCGTCGGCAATCTCGCCCACGACCTCCTCGACAATGTCCTCGATGGTAATGATGCCAGCCGTGCCACCGTACTCGTCCACCACAATGACCATCTGGTCGTGGCTGCTCTGCATCTCGGAGAGCAGCGGAATGATGTCCTTGGTGTCTGGCACAAAGGCAGCTTGGCGCATATAGCGACTGATACGCTTGTCACCGGCGTCCTCATCCACAATGGGACTAATTATATCTTTGATGTGTGCGATGCCCACGATACGGTCAACGTCATCGTGATACACCGGAATACGCGAGAAGCCCGTGCGACGCATGACCTCAAGGGTCTCGGCACAGGTGCTTGTGTCCTCGATGGCGCACATATCCACACGCGGAATCATGACCTCGCGCGCAACGGTGTCGCCCAGGTCAATGACGTCGTGGATCATGGACTTCTCTTGCTCGCTGAGCTCCTCGGAGTCGGTGACCATATAGCGTATCTCGTCTTCCGAGACATCCTGGCGGTCATCGGCACTCTTTATGCCCAAGAGGCGTGCTAGGCCGTTGGCACTGGCCGCCGTAAGTGCTACCAGCGGTTTTGCAAACTGGGCGAACGCACTGATGGGGCCGGCGACCTCCTTTGAGACGCCCTCGGCATCGGCCAAGGCTATGCGCTTGGGCACCAGCTCTCCCACCACAATGGAGAAGTACGACACGATAAGCGTGATAAGCACCGTTGAGAGCGTACCCGCCACATGTGCCGGCACGCCAAGCGCCACCAGCCTGATTGCCAGGGGCTCAGAAAGGTTTGTGGCCGCAAACGCGGACGAGAAGAAGCCCACGAGCGTGATGGCTACCTGGATCGCGGCAAGAAACTCGCCAGAATCGCCCGCAACCTCGGCGGCCTTGCGCGCCTTGAGGTCTCCCTGTTCTGCCTCATGCTCGAGCATGACCTTCTTAGCCGGAGAGAGGGCCATCTCGGACATCGAGAAGAAGCCGTTGACAAGCGTAAGCAAAAATGTGACCGCAATTGAAATGGCTATGTTCATGCGCGGTAGCGCAACCTCCTTGGATGGCGGGTTAAACCCTTTCATATTAGCAGGAATATTCGCCATACACCACTCACACATGAGGCAGCGCAGCGGACCGCACCGGGCGCGTCACAGCTCACGGACCGGCAAGGGGCACCCTCGGGACTCCCCTTCGGCTCACGCTCCGCCCTTACGACGCGGCAGCTGCGGAACTCGTTTCATTTCGGGGCAACGCC
>JAFWLX010000102.1 GCA_017510875.1 Atopobiaceae bacterium
AGTAGCGTCATCCCGACGGTCTCGCTCCCGCGCTACTCGCTGCGCAGGGCCTCCACTGGGTCGCGGCGAGCGGCAGCAGATGACGGAATGAGGCCCGCTACCAGCGTGAGCACCACGCTTATCGCCACGAGCACAAGGGCGTTCTCTATCGGAAGCTGCATGATATCGGGCACGTCCTTGAGCTTGTATATGATGGCGTTTACCGGGCCAGACGCCAGGTACACCACCGCCACGGCCAAAACGCCGGCAAAGAAGCCCTCAATCACCGTCTCGGCGTTGAAGATGTTGGCCACATTAAGCTTTGATGCGCCCATGGCACGCAGGATGCCAATCTCCTTCTTGCGTTCGAGCACCGAGATATAGGTGATGATCGAAATCATGATTGAGCTCACCACAAGCGAGATGGACACAAAGGCAATGAGCACGAGCGAGATGGTGTTGACGATGTCGGTGACCGACCCCATAAGCGTCCCTACCAGGTCAGAGTACTGGATGGCCGAGTCTTCCTTGCCCTCGTCCTCCATACGCTTGTTGTAGTTGTCCACAATGTCAAGCACGGCCTCTTTTGAGGGGAAGTCAAGCGGATAGATGGAAACCGACTCGGGACTGTCCTCGCTGGCATAACCCAACTTGATAAGGTTGCCCTCGTAAGTAAGCTCGTCGGCGTTCATGTAGTTGGAGAGTAGGCTTGCCAGGTCCTCCTGGCTCATGTTGAACTTGATGGCCCGCGAGAACGCGTCTGCGTCAAAGCTAAAGCCGTCCTGCATCACGTCGGACAGTTGGGACATCTTTCCGGATAACTGGGAGGCAATCGTCTCGCTCAGTTGCGTGCCAAAGCCACCCATGGCCTCGGTGATCCGCGCCGTAAGCTGAGTGGTCAGCTGCTCGGCAATTGCGTTGCCTGCGGTGACCATCAGCTGGCCCAGCTGCTCGGAGAGGTACGGCCCCAACTTCTGCTGCATATAGTTGCTCATGGCCGTACTCACCAGCTGGCCCATGACGTCGGAATCAGGCGAGAAGGCCTCGTCGGCATAGAGCTCTGCCACAATCCGCTGGGCGCTCTCGGTTTGCATGTACTCCTGCATGAGGGTCGCGTAGTCGGTATCCTCAGTGGGATACTTGCCGCTTGTCATCATCCAGCTCATGAAGTCTGCGGCAAGCTCGCTGCCCACCTTTTGCATGGCATCGGACTGCTCGGCGGGAAGCGCGACGTCCTCCATCGTGAAGGCGGGAGCCCCCGCCATGATGTTGGCCATGGTGTCCTCGGAGAACACCGAGCTTATCTGCGACTCGTCAAGCTGAATGCTACTGAGATCCATGCCATCGGCAAGCGAGTTGAAGTCGACGTCGGAGAGGTCCATGTCCATGTTGGAGCCAAGGTTCTCTAGCACACTGGAATCAAACGAAAACGCCTTCTTAAGGGCCTCCTCATCAACCGTGAAGGCCGACTCCATGTCAAACTTGCGGCTTTCCTCGTCTGCCAGCTCTTCAAAGGTCTTGCCGGTAAAGACATCCACGTCTTTGTTGGCGCGCTGCTCTGATACGATGCGCGAGTCTTGCGCCTCTTTCATAAGGTGCAGCGTGAGCGCCGGCGTGTAGGCAATGCCCTCGGGAATGCCCGACGAGCTTGCGTTGTCGCTTTGCTGCACGACACCCACCACATGCAGGTCAACGCCCTTCTTAAGCGCCTCGCGCATGAAGGAGCTGTCACCGCTCATGTCGGCCCAGGTGCCCTTCTCCTCGTTCTTCTGATACATGCTGCTGGCGGGGATCACCCAAAAGTGCAGCTTCATGGCATCATCACGCGTGAAGTCAACATGGGTGTCGGGCACCTCGACCTCCTCGCCTGCAAGCGCCTTGGTAACCATGTCATCCATGACCTTGATGTCGTAGACGCCCAGGCTGTAGAGCGTGTAGTCAGTGACCGAGCCCTTGCGGTTAAGCACAAACACGCACTCGTCGTAGGCTTTTGGCCAGCGGCCTTCCAGCAGCTCGAGCGACTGCTCAACCAGGCTTTGGTCGTCAAGCAGCTCGGTGAACGAGCTCATGGACGAGCCGCCCAAAAAGGCCGAGCCCGCAAGGCCATTGGTAAGGGTGCTGCCCATGCGCGAGGGATTGAGCTTTACCACGCCCTTCTTGGTGTTGGCCTTGTAGACGTAGGGGTTGATGCCGTAGGAATACTGCACGCTTGACACGTAGGGCTCGATGCCAGACTCCCCGCTCTCGAGGAACTTCTTGAAGGCGCGCAGGTCGTTGTTCTTCACCTTTGCAAACATGTCGCCCATGATGGTGGACTGTGGTATCAGCTTACTTTTGCTCTCCTTTTGATCGCCCTCATCGTCATTGCCATCTACGCCCATGCTGGCCATCATCAGGTTGGTGACGTCAAAGCTGCTCTTGGTGATGGTAAGCGGATACGACGAGAGCGCCTCTTGCTCGGTGCGGGCAATGTAGGCATTGACGCCGTTTGAGAGAGCCAGGATGGCCGCAATGCCAATGATGCCAATGGACCCGGCAAAAGCCGTCATAAAGGTACGGCCCTTCTTGGTCATAAGGTTGTTGAACGAGAGGGACAAGGCCGTAAGAAAGCTCATGGACGCATGGCGCGTGGCGTCCGACTGATCCTTGGTGGCTTGCGGAGCCGCCAGCTCGTCTGGGCGCAAGGGGTTGGTGTCGTCCACAATGCGTCCGTCACGCAGGCGGATGATGCGCGTGGCGTACTGTTCGGCTAGCTCGGGGTTGTGCGTGACCATGACCACCAGGCGGTCGCGGGCAATCTCTTTGAGTAGCTCCATGACCTGAAGGCCCGTCTCAGTGTCAAGGGCGCCGGTGGGCTCGTCGGCCAAGACGATGTCGGGGTCGTTGACCAAGGCGCGGGCTATGGCCACGCGCTGCATCTGGCCACCCGAAAGCTGGCTGGGGCGTTTGTTGGCGTGCTCGGCCAGGCCTACACGGTCAAGGGCGGCAAGGGCGCGCTCGCGCCTTTTGGCAGACGAGTCACCCGCCAGCGTAAGGGCAAGCTCCACGTTTGAAAGTACGCTTTGGTGCGGGATGAGGTTGTAGCTTTGAAAGATGAAGCCAATGCGGTGGTTGCGGTAGGCGTCCCAATCTTTATCGCTGTAGTCTTTGGTTGAGACACCATTAATAATGATGTCGCCGGAGTCTGCGTGATCAAGGCCGCCCAGGATGTTGAGCATAGTGGTCTTGCCCGAGCCCGACGGCCCCAGAATAGCGGCAAACTCGTTGTCTCTGAACGAGACAGACACGTTATCAAGCGCTACCTGCGTAAATGCCGCCGTGGTATACGCCTTACGAATGTCTACCAGCTGAAGCATGGCAACCTCATTCTGCAGGTCGCGTGGATTAGGGGACCGTCCCCCAATCCACGTTGGCGAAGAGACGCTGTGAGAAAGATCCGTTTTTCCAATCAACGTGGATTGGGGAACGGTCCCCCAATCCACGCGGTAGGGAGATTAGAACTAGATTACCCGATAAAAGGGCCTGCCAATCGCAAACTGTGCAAATGCGTGGATAGTTTTGGGGAAGCGGGGTGGAAAAGAGAAAAGCGGGTATCATACTAGGCGCTCTGTATGAATCGAGGGGTTGCCCCCTGAACCGCGACGACCAAACGCAGCACACTCGGACAAGGACCGGACCACAGCATGGCAGAACAGCCCAGCACATCGGACAAGCCGCAGGACACCCAAGGTGCCAAAAGCACCGAGGCGCCTCCTCAGAGCGATGCCAGAGCTGCCACGAGCACCGAGGCGCGCCAGCAGTCCAACGCCAAGGGTGCCAACGGCACCGAGGAGCGTCCGCAGGCCAACGCCAAGAGTGCCAAAAGCATCAAGGCACGCCCGCAGCGCAGGCGCAGGCGCAGGCCGCCCGTACGCGTGCAAGCGATTGACGGCTTTCGCGCGCTGGCCATACTTGCCGTGGTGTGCTATCACCTTGACGTCCCGTGGCTGCCTAGCGGGCACCTTGGCGTAGTCATGTTCCTGGTGCTCACGGGGTATCTGGCCACCTCGTCGCTTCTGCTGCACCAGCGCAGTGGCTTCAAGTCGCTACTCACGTTTTGGAAGAAGCGCCTTCATCGCATATGGCTGCCAGCCGCCGTCATGATGTCCATTACGCTGCTGGCTTGCATTGCCTTCAACCACGTCCTGCTCACCAAGGCGCGGCCCGACGTGCTTCCCGGCCTGGCACTGGTAGAGAACATCAACTACATCCTGCGCGACATCTCGTACTTTGACAGGATTGGTGGGCCCTCTCCGCTCAAGCACCTGTGGTACCTGGGCATTGACGCGCAGTTTTGCCTAGTGTGGCCGCTTCTTATGTATGGCCTCTCAAAGCTGCTCCCCCGCCCAACCACCAGACGGGTCACGCTGGTGCTGGCCGCGGCGTCGGCCGTTGCCATGGCACTGCTCTACAACCATGGCGCAGGACTCATTCGCATCTACTACGGCACCGACACCCGCGCCTTTGCGCCGCTTCTGGGCGCATGGCTGGCCTTTGCCGCTCCTGTGGGACGCCGTCCCGCGCGAGACATACGCCCCCTCTTTGAGAAGGGACGCCTGGCCATCGAGCTTATGGCCATAGCATCGCTGGTGGCAACAGCGGTGGCCATGGTGCTTGTTCGCGACACCGCGTCCGCGCTCTACCAAGGTGGCATGTTTGTGGTTGCCGCGCTCAGCACCGTTGTCATCCTGGCGCTTAACCTTCCGGGCGGCATCTTGTCTCGCGTCTTGTCGTTTGCACCGCTCACCTGGCTGGGCACGCGCTCGTATGGCATCTACCTGTGGCACTTTCCGCTCATTCTGCTGTTGGGAGCAAACTCGAAGGCAGCCGCGTGGTGGAAACTGCCCGCAGCGCTTGTCCTCACCGCAGTGCTCGCCGAGCTCTCGCATCGCTACGTGGAGCGTCCCGCCTCTAGTGGCAGGCTGCTCCCCAAGCTGAAGAGGCGCCTGTCACAAGGTGTTGCGGGTCTTCGCTCCCCCATTGTCATGGGCACCTTTGCCCTGATCCTGGTGGCCGTTGTCGATGGCGTGGGCCTGGCAACCGTGCCAGACCAGACCCTGGTGCCCCAAGATGCGGTTGTGAGCACCGGCGATGCAGCTGACCGGGCCATGGACCTAAGCGCACGGCAGCAAGAGGAACCCACCGACATTGGCGAGGTCCCGCCTGCCGAGGCAGTGCTGCATGCACCTGCAAGCGAGAAAGAGACCGGCGTGTACGACCCGGTGCTCATTGGCGACTCGGTTCCCGGAGACGCCGAGTCGTATTGGCGCGCGGCATGTCCCGACGGCCTACTTGACAGCTACGTTGGCCGCACGCCCGAGCAGGCAGCCGCCGTCCTGAACGAGTACCTGTCGCAAGGGGTTGTGGGCAAGATTGTCATCATGCAGGCGTTTTCCAACACGCCCGTAAGCCTTGAGCAGCTTAACTATATGGTGGACGCGTGCGGCGAGGACAGAAGCATCTACTTTGTCAACGTGCGCAGCTCGAGCAACGACATGGACCAGATCAACGACACCATCCAGCAGTGCGTGGACAGCCACAGCAACGTGCACCTTATAGATTGGCACGGCGCGTCCGAAGGCCACGGCGAGGACTGGCTGTACGCCGACGGCGAGCACCTTGCCCCCGGTGGGCAGGACGCCTACATCGACACCATCGTTGACGCCATCTACGAGGAGTTTGCCGACATTGGCGGCTCGATTACCAGCCGCAACTCGTACGACAACTCTACCGCCACCGGAAAGTCGATTGTGGTGAGCCACGTGCCCGAAGAAGAGAACACCGAAGAGCAGACAGAAGAAGAGGATGACTCTCCCCTGCGCATCCTTATGCTGGGCAACAGCTTGACCTACTACAACGACATGCCCGCCATTCTCTCTGAGCTCACCGGCGCTGAGGTTGAGGCGCACACCAAGGGCGGCGCACACCTGGCCGAGCAGCTTGACCCCAACTCGCAGATTGGATCAAGCACGCTGGCAGCCCTGGAAGAGGGCGGCTGGGACTACGTTGTCTTGCAGGAGCAAAGCGCCCAGCCCATCAAGACCGATGAGGGCGAGTACATGCAGAGCCTCACCGAGCTCACCGAGCGCGTGCGCGCCTGCGGAGCCACGCCCATCATCTATGCCACCTGGCCCTATGCCGAGGGCTGCTCTCGCCTTGACAAGCTGGGCATCAGCAGCGACGAGATGGGCAAACTCCTGCACAGCGCCTTTGAGGAGGCGGCGGCGTCGACCGGCGACCTGATGGCAGACGTAGAGAGCGCCTGGCAGAACGCCGAGGCACGTGAGATGCTCTACGCCGTTGACGGCGTGCATCCCAGCGCCATTGGCAGCCGCCTTGCCGCCGAGGTCATTGCCCAGACCATTGAGCAGGACCAATCTGCCAAAGAGTAGGCACAGAGCGGCGGCGCAGACATACGAGAACGCACAGCTCGTGCAGGCAGCTCGAACTAGCATGCCAACCACTAGCGTGGATTCCTTCACAGACCCAAAGAGCGCCGTTCCGGTGTTTAAAGTGGGCTCGTCCGACTTCTACTTTGCCGTGAACAAGAACCGCCCCGACCTTCTGACCGAGCTGAACAGCGCGATGGACGGGATACGCGACGAGGACCGCTACTTTAACCAGCAGCTGTTTTCCCCTGTTTGAGCGGCACGGCAAGATTGAAGAGGTGGACAAGTTCACATGGCGTGAGGCGGCCAGGCAGATTGCTCGCTGGCGGGCACAGTTTGGCGTAGTTATTCCTGTCTCCGTTAACCTATCTCGGGTGGATGTATTTGACCCAATGCTAGAAAATATACCTGACGGTATTCTGCTTGAGAACGGTCTGGAGCACGACGCCTTGAAGCTTGAAGTGACAGAGTCTGCCTACATGGAAGATGCGGATCAGCTCATCCGTGTTGTCAAGAACCTGCGCAGCAAGGGCTATACGGTTGAGATGGACGACTTTGGAACGGGATACTCCTCGCTCAACATGCTCTCCACCATTCCCATTGACGTCCTTAAGATGGACCGGGCATTTATCCGCAACATCGATAACGACGAGAAGACCATCCAGCTGGTAGAGCATATTCTTGAGATTGCAAAGAGCATGAACGTACCAGTTGTTGCGGAGGGCGTAGAGACAGAGTCACAGCTGCAGCTGCTTAAGAGTCTTGGTTGCGCGCTGGTACAGGGCTTCTACTTCTCGCGCCCGCTCCATCCGTCCGATTTTGAAGCCAAGTATCTTCAGAACGCGGAGAGGTGACGATAGGTGCGCTCAATACGGACAAAGATGACACTGCTCATCGTATGCGTGATCATCGTCATCGTAACAAGCATGTCGCTTCTGAGCGTGGTCTTTATTCGCAACACGGAGCAGCGCAAGTCCAACCAGCTCCTCTTGCTTTTGTGCGAGACCGGCGAGAAGAACCTTGACTACTACTTTAACAGCGTACAGAAGTCGGTTAAAAAGGTTGCCTCGTTTGTTGAGTCAGACCTGGACGGCTTGGATGACGAGCATCTTGAGCACCACATGGAACGCGTAAGAAAGCGCTTTGACGAGATGGCCTCTAAGACCAACGGCGTCCTCACCTACTACTACCGCATAGATCCCGACATCTCACAAAACGTCAAGGGGTTCTGGTACACCGACTTAGACGGTGAGGGCTTTGTAGAGCACGAGGTAACCGACATAACGCAATACGACACCGAGGACACCTCGAACCTTGTCTGGTTTACCGTTCCCAAATACAAGGGCGAGGCCGTCTGGCTTCCGCCCTACATCACGGACAACCTGGACAAACGCGTTATCTCGTACAACGTCCCCATCTATTGGCGGGGCACGTTTGTGGGCGTGGTTGGCATCGAGATTGACTACTCCACCATGGCAGAGCAGGTAGAGAGCATCCGGCTGTACGACAACGGCTATGCATACCTGTGCGACGCGGACGGAAACCTCTTCTTCCACCCGCGCATTGACGTCAGCCAGCTTCCCCCAGACGAGGTTCCCTCGGTCCCCAAGAGCGCAATTGGAAAGAGCACCTTTATCCATTACACCTTTGAAGGCGTGGAGAAGATTGCGGCGTGGCTGCCGCTAAGCAACGGAATGCGCCTGCACGTTGCGGTGCCGGTTGTAGAGACCGAAGGCGATTGGCAGCGGCTGATCTGGGAGACCATGGTGTATGCCAGCATCGTGCTGGTGGCTTCAAGCGTGTTTACCATGCTCTACGCACGGCGCATCACAAGGCCCTTGGAAGAGCTGACCGAGGCAGCCGACCAAGTGGACAGGGGCAACTACAGCTTTGGGCTGGATTACGACCAGGACGACGAGGTTGGCAGGCTTACCAACACCTTCAAGCGTCTTGCAGGCCACATGCAGGACCACATCTCCGAGCTCAACAAGCGCGCGTACGTTGACGCCCTGACCTCTGTGCGCAACAAGGGTGCCTATGCCACCTACCTCGACGAGCTGCAGGCGCGTCTTGATGACGAGAACGACCATGTGGAGTTTGCCGTTGGCGTGTTTGACTGCGATAACCTTAAGATGATCAACGACAGGTACGGCCACGAGAAGGGCGACACCTATCTCCTGACGGCCTGCCGCCTTATCTGCCGCGTCTTCCAGCACAGCCCCGTGTTCAGGATTGGCGGCGACGAGTTCTCGGTAATCCTTCAGGGCGATGACCTGCGCAACAAGGACGCCCTTGCCCAGAAGTTCTCTGACACCATGGCCGAGATCAGCGCATCGGCAGAAAGCGAATGGGAGCAGGTGCACGTCTCCAAGGGAATCGCAGTATATGACCCGCAAAGCGACCGCGACGTAAACGACGTGTTGCGTCGTGCGGACGAGCTTATGTACGAAGACAAGCGCATTCGCAAGAGTCGAGGTAGGAGGAGCTCGTGACAAACCTGCGACCAACGACTAACCAAAGCGTGCGCACGCGTTTTGTTTGGCAGGCAGTGCTCCTACTATTTGTGGCACTGCTTGCATCTTTTATGCTTCCAACCGCTATCCGCGCAGAGGACACCGCCGCCGGTGCGGAGGACGAAACAGCCGACAAAGAGAAGATCGTGCGCGTGGGCTGGTTTGAGTCGCAGTTCAACATTACCGACGAGAAGGGGCGGCGGTCCGGCTACTCGTATGACTATCAGCAAAAGATTGCGGCCTACACCGGATGGACCTACGAGTACGTAGAGGGCAGCTGGCCCGAGCTGCTTCAGATGCTGTCTGAAGGCAGGATTGACCTGTTAAGCGACGTCTCTTACACGGACGAGCGCGCGGAACAGATGCTGTTTTCTACCCTTCCCATGGGCGCCGAGGAGTACTTTTTGTACGCATCGCCCAAAAACAACGATATTGTTCCAAACGATTACGCCACGTTCAATGGAAAGAAGGTCGGCGTAAACAAGGGAAGCGTCCAGACGGGCATCTTTCTTGAGTGGGCGCAGGCCAATGGTATCCAAGCAGAGCTGGTAGAGCTGACAGGCACCGAGGAAGAGAACCTTACCAGTCTGGCCCAGGGCAAGATTGATCTGTACCTATCGCTGGACGGCTTCTTTGACAAGGGCACTGCCGTGCCGGTTTGCAAGATTGGAGCTTCCGACTTCTTCTTTGCCGTAAGCAAGTCTCGTCCCGAGCTTCTGGCCGAGCTCAACCAGGCAATGGGCTGCGTGCAGGACGAGAACCAACAGTATCACCAGCAGCTAACCGCCAAGTACCTGCGTAATTCCAGCGTAAGCAGGTATCTTAATGCCACAGAGCTTGATTGGCTTGAGGGCCACGATGCCATCCGTGTGGGATATCAGGACAATTACCTGGCATTTTGCGCAAAGGACCCAGAAACCGGAGAGCTTACGGGTGCCTTGGCCGACTATCTGGCTACGGCCTCTGACTGCCTGGAGAATGCGCACATTGACTTTGAGCCCATCTGCTACCCCACATTTGCGGACGCCATAAAGGCGCTCCAGGGCGGAGAGGTTGACTGCGTGTTTCCCGCTAACCTCACCGAGTATGACGGAGAGACCCGTGGTCTTCTTATCACTCCCCCTCTAATGAGCACCGACATGGCTGCCGTCATACGCGAGGCAGACCAGAAGAGCTTTGCCAAGAAGGAGCGGGTGACGGTTGCGGTCAACGCGGACAACCCCAACTACGACCTGTTTTTGATGGACCACTTTCCCGAGTGGCGCGCCATCTATTTTGCGGACACGCAGGAGTGCCTCCGGGCGATTGCGGACGGGCAGGCAGATTGCCTCCTGATCAGCAGCTACCGCTATAACAACATCTCGGCACTGTGCGAAAAGCTGCATCTGACCACCTTGTCCACCGGCATTGACATGGACTATTGCTTTGCGGTCAACCGAGGGGATACGCTGCTCTACTCCATCCTAGCCAAGGCCACAAGCGCCATGTCGGCGTCTACCGTCAATGCGGCCCTGGCGCACTACTACACAGAGGACGCTCGCATCAAAAGGATCGATCCCAACCTGCAGAACCTGATGATCATTGCGATATGCATTCTGACCGTGGCGGTGGTGACCCTTGCCTTCTTGCTGCGCGACGCATGGAAAGAAAGAGAGAGCGCCAGGCAACAGGGCAAAGAACCCACCAAGGAGGACTTTGCCCTTCTCGATAACCTGCCGCTCTCGTATAGCGTCTACCATGTGATACATACTGAGCACAGCAAGCTTTACGACGCGGAGATTGTCTATGCCAACCACCAGTTTGAGCAGCTTGGCGGTATGACAGCCAATGCGATTGTTGGCCACCGCGTAAGGGAGCTGTATCCCTACATCCAAGACGAGTGGTACCAGAGCGTGAAGCGTGCAGCCGTAGACGGCGAGGACGTGGAGTACGACTACCATGACCCGCTGAACGGAAAGAACTATCACTTTACCGCCAAGCAGGTCATACGTCCCGGTTACTGTGCGGTCACCTACCAGGAAGTGTGACGCAAGCGAGCGGGCCGGCGGGCGAGCCAGACGGACGGGCGCGTCTTATGGGCGGAGGTAGCAATGCTGGACTATGGGCTAAAAGACAGGGTCGCAATCATCACGGGCGCAAACAACCCACAGGGAATCGGTGCAGCTACGGCGCTTGCCTTTGCGCGTGAGGGTGCAAAGGTCGTGTTGGTGTACCAGAAGATCGCGCGCGATTTTGACCAGAGCAAGACCGAGACAAACGGTGTGGACCGCTACTACCAGGCCAATGCGGGGGATGCATCGGAGGTGGCGGCAAAGCTCGACAAGCTGTGCGCAGACTACCTGGTGCTAGAGAAGGACATCTCGGACGAGCTGCAGGTAAAAGAGATATTTGAGGCGACAATCGAGCAGTTTGGTCGTGTGGATGTGCTCGTAAACAACGCCGCGACAGACGACGAGACCGGCAACGACACAATCGAGACCATAACCCAGGAAGTCATCGATAACACCTTTGCCGTCAACGTGCGGGGAAGCCTGCTGATGACAAGGGAGTTTGTGCGTCGCTGCAAGGACTACGGCAGGGTCATCTTTCTCTCCACAGACTCCGCCCAGGTCTTTGCGGGCCAAATCACGTATGGCGCCAGCAAGGCGACGCTCGAGGCCCTTACGCGCAGCATCGCCATGGAGGTTGGCAAGTACGGCATCACCGTGAACAGCGTGGCGCCAGGCCCCACGCAGACCGGATGGATAGACGAGGAGCTTGAGCAGGCTGTTCTCCCCCTCATCCCCATGGGAAAGCTCATCCAGCCCGAGGACATAGCGAACACGATCCTGTTCCTTGCAAGCGAGCAGGCAAGGTTTGTCACAGGCCAAGTCATCAAGGTCTCAGGCGGCCACGCCCTGTAAAATAGTAGGACTGATATGAGAGATTGGTTGTCAAGCGAGAGGCGTTCCCAGGGCCCGCTCTCCACGGGCCCCTCACACCCATAGGTTTTTCGTCGCCCTCCCGACGCCGGCACCGTCTCTGGCATGGTCCCAAAAGACGCGCGTGTG